>NZ_JACJQM010000092.1:0-19939 GCF_014696655.1 Nostoc sp. FACHB-888
CTTAGCGCTGCACCAGGGCTTGGGTGAGCGAAAAATTCTTCTACAGCTTTGGTCAGTGCGTCAGCTACAACCGGATCGTGGCAAGCATAAACATAAACCTGTTGTTGAACACCATTGACCAGCCGTGTCTCTTGGCAATCGCCCAGGTGCGGGTAGAATGTTCTCACCCATGTCCCAAGATGACCACGATAGTGAGTGCCTTTAGTAGGAACCGTCTTACCGAGTTCAATCTCCGCAAAATTCACCACACCCATCCACTTTTCTTGTGTGCCGGAAAGTAACTGTCTGTTGTAGTCAGCTATCAGATTGGCGGCGAAGTCTTTGCAATTCTGTTCCATGTATGGGTTGAGTCTGCCACCTGTGAGTTCGGCTAAAGTCTTCATTGCCTGCACAAAAGTATGTAGCCGTTCCTCGACTGGGGGGAGGGCTGGTGTAGGGGGCTGAACTGGTGGTGTGATATTTGGTACAGCTACAATCAAATCTAAAATGATGGTTCTGACTTGCGCTGCTATCTCAGGCTCAGTTAGTAGCATTGCAATGCGGAGTGTCCCCAAAGGTGAAAATACTCTAGCTTGGGCTGTTCGAGATGCTAGCTCCAGTTTGGAGCGAACATCAGCTAAGTCCTTCCCAGTAAGTTTTCTGGTTTCATTATCCCGGAACTCCTTACTATTTCTTTCGTATATATGCTTAATACCCTGTATAGAACATTGGAAGTACTGAGCTAACTGTTCAACAGTTGCCCAGCCCTCGCCATTCCAAACAGCAAACACAATAGCTTTAGCTTTGTTTAATACTTGTTGAGAGCGAGAAGCATCTAATCCATCTAATGCAGATGTCCTTAAAGATGGAGACTCGATTAAAGCGCTTTGGTTTAAAGATAAACTCATGCTGATTCCTTGACTAATATGTTTTTCAGCAAGTAATAGAGTTGAGGTTTAGGTGTATTTGAAGAAGAACGCCCAAAAAATATTTAAAAGTGAGCAGCAATTTCCACTGCTGCCCACATGAAGCTTTACGCTGTGACTAATTCTTGAAGAAGAGATCGCACTTCATGGTTGAAAAGCTGCTGTAATTCCTCAGTAGTCAGTTGCTCTAAGGGTCGGTCTTGCAAGTATTTGTGAACTGGTTCAGCCAGCGATGTATCCACCATCGACAGCGATAGCACAGCATCAAGCACCGAGTTAGAATACTGCTGCTGGACTGAATAACGCTTCTTCACCCACCAGTTACCGTCAGTGCATCCGACTTGCCCCAGTTTCACGCCCTTGTTGTTGTAAATGCCATCATCGAGAATTTCAAATCCATAATTCTGGCACTCGTTGAAGATATGCGCCATGATTTGGTTTTCAGTAGTAGAAGAGGACAAGGAGCAGGGTGCGGGGTGCATGGGAGAGAATCTTTCTCCTCTGCCCCCTGCTCCCTGCCCCCCTGCTTGTTCTTGCACTGGCAGTGTGCCATCTTTGTAGTGAGTGCAGATGAAGCGATCGCAACGCATTAGAGTGTTGGCACGAAATACTTCTTTGTCGTTGACCATGACTACCCAGCGTTGCGTTAAATGGTTGTCGTCATGGCTGATGCTGGCTACCAGTTTGTCATCAGCGTAATATTCGTGATGGTCAAAAGAGATTTCGACTATTGTGAGGGGTTCGGGAGCGATCGCTTGGGCTTGGTCAGCGATGTAGTTGTCGAGTTCGGTTTGGGCTAGGGCTTGTTCGTCAGGGGCAACAGGGGCGATTTTCTGGATCTTGCTTGCCTGATAGTTAACAATGGCGGAAATCCAGGCATCCTTACAGCGTTTGTCGCTTACTTCGACTGTACAGGCGATTTCGCCGTAGATTTGCTTGAGTCGCGCAATAGATTTCAGTTGCAGCTGTTGATAAGTGTAAATGGCGTGAGTCATAATTGATAAAGTCTTAATGGACATAGAGAAGCGCTTCAGATTGGTAGTCGGGCGCTTTCTCTATTTTTATTATCTAACCGTTTCGATTAGTTGTCAACTATTACGATTAGAATATTGACATATCGGTTAGTAAAAGCTAATCTAGGTTTAGATTCCATCCGTTAAAGGGTAATTTTAAAGATGCAGTGCAGCGCATTATTCCCAATGACGATTAAGTGGAACTTGGCCTATCTCATGCTTGAGCGTGATATTAAAACTGGAGAACTGGCAGAAATTACAGGACTTCATCCAAACACAATTTCAAAGCTAAAGGCATACCGTGATATGCCCAAGAGACTGGATAGGGAAACACTTAATCAACTGTGTAAAGCACTCAACTGTAATCCAGGAGATTTATTGAAGTTCGAGCCTGATTAAAATATGCAAAGCCTAGCAATACCTACTTAGACTAGGCAAGCAACAGATAACCACATATTAAAAGCTGACTAGATTTGTGCCACTGTCACACTAAGCATTGGGGCAAACACAAGGAGGTGTAGGTTAGATATGGTGATACCGATAGAAGAATCAATGCCGATCAAGTGGCGCTTGGCTGTACTAATGGCTGATAGAGAAATCGACTATAAAAAGCTTGCTCAGATGACAGGGTTGCATCCTGTAACCGTCAGCAAGCACAAAAATATTCGGGTGATGCCAGAGAGGTTAGACAGAGACACGCTAGAGAAATACTGCAAAGCTCTTAATTGCCAACCTGGTGATTTGCTAACTTATGTGTCAGAAAAACCAAAAGACCAAACATAGTAATGTATTGCTTTTGACAGGCATCTACTAGCTAATAAGTCGAAAGTATTTTTTCCTCTAAAGTTTGAACCATCTCATGAAAACTCGATTTTTAGAATTGATTTGCAATCGACTTTAAGCAATGCCACTGAACCAGAAAGAGGTGGAAAAATGAATGAACCACCCCGTAAGCGCAACAAAGCCACCTCTGCTGTATCCAGTGACAGCACACTAACCGATGACCAAGACCTTGAAGAAAACCCAGCCTTAGCAACAATTAACGTTACTGCCGTTGAAGTTCCAGAATTAACCGAGCAGGAAATTAGCGATCGCTTGCATCTGGAGAGAAAAGTAGAGAGGGCATTTTTTGAGGCGGGAAAGGCTTTAATGGAGTTACGTGAGCGTAGACTGTACCACTCGACCCACAAAACCTTTGAGGAATATTGCAGGGACAGGTTTAGTTATACTTACCGCCATGTAAATTATTTAATAGCTGGTTGTTTGATAGTTGACAATATAAGAATGGGAACTAATAGTTCCCAAAACGAGGCGATCGCACCCTGCGTCCTGTGGATTGACGAAATAGAAAAAGCACTTTCGGGGACTGGTGACACTAGTGGAGTCTCACAGAGAATTCTGGGCAATATTCTCACGTTTATGTCGGAATCACAGTGTGGTGTGTTTGTCGTGGCAACTTGTAATGACCCATCTGCGCTGCCAAGTGAACTAAAACGGAAAGGCCGTTTCGATGAAAATTTCTTTGTTGATCTTCCCACAGAGTCTGAGCGAGTGCAGATTCTAGGGATTCATCTGCAACGCTTTGGCATTCACCTGGAATCGGAGTATTTGGAGGCGATCGCAGCTTCGACCGCGAAATTTTCCGGTGCTGAATTGGAAACCCTTGCTTCTGAAGCTGCTCTGCTGGCATTCGATGAAGGGCGACCGCAGCAGGTAACACTTGCTGACCTCGAAACCTGTCGCCAAACCATTACCCCGCTTGCAATTCAGGATGCTGCGGCAGTTGAGCGTATGCAATCCTGGGCATCAACCGCACGACGGGCTAGTAGTCCTGTGGTTGCAGCGAAAATTCAGTCTTTGCGTGCTGCTAAGTTTCGGAATATGAACTGATGAGAAACCGATTGCCTCCTGATTCTATGGGGGCGATCGCCACCGGTTCATAGCGGGTACGCCATCGCTCTTTCTTTTAGTAATTGAGAGCAACTAATTAACATAGTTAATAAGGTGAAGAAACATGACAACAGACTTAGTTACTTATTATGGACAGACTCCAACTATTGACCAATTGGTTGATAAATATGGTGTGTATTTAGAGAAGTTGGACAGAGAAACTAAGCTTATGCTCCGAATGGCATTAGCAACTTACATTTTTACGTTAGAAAAAGACAGTTCTACTAAGCATACTGTTGCTGAGGCACTTGAGGATGCATTGTCTAATCTGGGCTTATTAGTTTCATATCCATTGTATAAAAACTTGTTTGAGGATGTCTGCTCTGTTTTAAATGGGCTAACAATTCTGGAAGCTGAAACCCTACTTGAAGCACTACAACATCAAATTCGATGGGGCAATGCCCAGAAGTTAGCGAGTTGACTGGGTTAAAAACATGGAAATCTATTTAGTCTTTGTTGATGCTATCCGAAACAGCAATAAATTCTGGGCGGCCATTGTCGAAGATGGTAATTTAACAGTGCAGTGGGGCAGAGTCGGTTATCAAGCACAGACTAAAATCCACACATTAGGTAATCATCAAAGAGCCGTTAGTAAATTTCATAATCTGGTGGCAGAAAAGAAATCCAAAGGTTACAGCGAAAGTCAGCCAGAGATTGATGCTAGCCGCAGTGTTGCAGACATTAGACGAGCTATTCAATTATTGAATATTATCCGTCCGGCTGTTGCTCTCCAGAATTTTGGTGATACTTACATATCTGCTCTTAATGAGTATCTGAAAATTGTCCCAACACCTTTGGGAATGCAGATAAATTATCACAGAGTTTACCGCACAATAGCAGATATTGACTATCAACAAGAGTTACTCAATTCTCTGTTAGCAACACCTGCACCACAAGTTGCTGCGGTGGCTGTTGGTCATGCCCCTGAAGCAACAACAGAAACTAAGGTAATCAGTCTCAAGACTATCAGTAAAAACTTCTGGCGACATCTTTAGGCTTAAAGAGTGTGGCTAGCGAAAAGCTTGTCCATACTCTTTTTTTTCAAGGGAATTGATTAAAATCATGACTAATCAAACCACAAACATTAACTTTAACCACTAATTACAGCTTGTTTCTTATATAAGTCTAAGACGTTGGTAATCACCCTCAATAAATCCTCTACTGTACAAGGCTTATTAAGATAGCCATCTGCTCCTATTTCTATGCCATAGTACTGTTCTGCCTCGCTAGCCTTAGCTGTAAGAAAAATCAAGGGAATATTTGCTGTTATGGGATTTTGACGCAATGTAGCGAGAACTCCGTAACCATTTAACTCTGGCATCATAATGTCGCATATAACTAAGTCAGGTAAATGCTCTTTTACTTGGTTAACACCAATGTGACCGTTTTCCGCACTAATAACATCGAAACCTTCTGCTTCTAAACTCTCTACTAATATCTCTCGTGCTTGTGGCTCATCTTCTATTACTAAAATCTTTTTCATCATTTACTCAACTATGTAAATACAAACAGTTTAAATATAAATGTTTTGGATTTTCTTAGCGCTATCTAGATATGGATGAAAAATACTTTCCATGCCTAAACTTTACTGGGAGCGAATCTCAAAGAACTACGCCATTTGCCGAGCCATTAACTGGGCAAATAACCCCTCAACAACAGCTAGTTCCTCAAAAGTTCCTTGTTGTACAACCCGACCTCCCTGGAGTACATAAATGCGGTGAGCATTGCGAATAGTACTAAGTCGGTGAGCGATCGCAATTCTGGTAACTTGTAAGTTATCTAAACTTTCACTAACAATCGCCTGGGTTCTGTTATCGAGCGCACTGGTAGCCTCATCAAATAACAAAATTCGAGGTTTTAATGCCAGAGCACGGGCAATCAATAACCGTTGTCTTTGCCCTCCAGAAAGATTACCACCTCCTTCACTCACAACAGTATGCATTTGCATTGGCATAGCAGTGATATCGTCAGCAAACCCCGACATCCGCGCCGCCTCCCAAGCTTCATCTAAAGTAATCTGTGCGCCGCCTGCAATATTCTCGAAAATAGAAGCTGAGTTGAGTTGACCATTTTGTAAAACAACGCCCAACTGTCGGCGTACCGCATCCACATCTAACCCAGATAAATCTTGACCATCGTAGTAAATACTACCTACTTGCGGAGTCTCGAACCCAAGTAGTAATCGCAGCATGGTCGATTTCCCGCTACCAGAACTGCCTACCAAGGCAATAAACTCACCAGGCTGTGCAGATATGCACACATCATCCAGCGTTAGGGGACCATCACTGCGGTAACGGAAAGTCAGATGATCCACAGTAATTTTCCCAGAGAGTCTACCAGGGTCAGCCTTGGTAAGATCCACTTCTGGTATAGTTAAGATAATTGGCTGAGTGCGTTTCCATTCAGGGATGGCCTGCAAAAGTTCAGTAACTGTATTGCTCAGACCTGTCGTACCTTTAATAAAGTTGCCAAAGGCCGTATTAAAAGCTAGGAAAGTGCCAAGAGAAAATGTTATTCCTCCTGATGTCTCGGGTTTTTCTAGCAGGCTCATAGTAAACCAAAACAGAACTCCAGAAGTGACTGTAGGCATGACTGTATTGAAAAGTGCCACAGCATCTTCGACTTGTTGTTTACCGAGTTCGAGCTTAATTTGGCGACTATAATTTTTACTCCAACAAGCAAAAGCACGCTCCTGGGCACCTGCAACATGGAGTTTAGAAATGCCATTAATTAGCTGTACAGTCTGCCCGAAAATATTTCCCTGCAATTCTAGCAAAGGACGCACATAACGCAGGAGGAGGATACTAGAGATTGTGGTGAAAGTGAATGCAACTATAGCCACAACCACGCCAACTAAGGCTAATTGGAAGTTATAGTAAAATAATTGCCCGAGATAGAACAATGCAAAGAAACTGGTAATCAGATTAATTAAAGTTCTACCACTAAGTTGACGGCGGATCGTACTAATTGAGGAAACGCGCGATTGAAGATCCCCTGTAGTGTACTGGCGGAAAAAAGATACTGATAGATTTAGCAGTCTATCCCATACAGCTGCCTGAGTCGAGGCGTCGCCAGTAGTTTCTATCCGCAGCAGAGCAAACCCCTGAGCTAGTTGAAAAACTGCTGTCGCCAAAGCCGCAACCATCAGTCCCAAGCCGACTTGCAACAATAACCCTTTGTCGCTATCTGGAATCGCGTTATCCATTAAAATGGCAATCGCTTGGGGGGTGAGCATACCCAAAAGGGTGACGACAATAGCAGTAAATAAAATGACTTGCAGTTCTTTAACACGTCCCTTGAGGGCGAACCGGAGGAGATCCAAAGCTGAGAGCGCCTGATCAGGTAAAGACCGATACAATACATAAGCTATGGGCGCTAGTGTTAAAGCTTGGCGCTCATCTACAAGAGAGCGGGTTTGCTCTACTGGGTCAAAGAGTTCGTAGCGATCGCTAGAAACAGGTAATAAGGCTACTGGTCGATTTTCTGATTGGGTGTAGGCAACTATTGGCCCACAATCCCTCTTCCACCAGTTGTCCCGCAATAATACACGTCGCATTCGGATGCGGGAAGCACGTACGATTGCCTCCAGTGGCTCTTTGACTCGCTTAAGGTTTTCGGAACGAGCAGGGGGGCGGATTTTCACTCCTAAAGCCCTACCTACTGCACCAGCAGCAACCAATAAAGGTGTTCCTTCATTGAAAATGCCTTTATCCTGGGAATTTAGAGTCGATGCTAGTTCTCCTAAAGCTTCTGCTGTGACTTGACGGTTGAGGCGTTGGCGATCCCGCAACCGCATCAGTTCTGTCTCTGTTTGCGATCGCTCCAAAAGTTCAATGGCGTGTAAGAATTGGTTGTGAAGTTGGGATAGTCCTGCCAGAATATTATTTGGGTTAAGGAATTCTCTGGTAGTTTGAGTAGTAAGCTGCACTCCTTCCACTGCTTCTAGCCACATTTTGTCGTTAAGGGGAATGACTTCTGTGGCTGTCAGGATAAGTTCTTCAAACCCTAGCCAGCGAACAGTGCCTTGCTCAAGCCCTACCCAAGATACTACACCTGATTCTGATTGAAAAGTCTGACCTTGGGTGAGAGAAAATCGTGCCTGTCCCTGAGCCTTAACCTGAATTGCTGGAGTAGCAACGTGGGAGAGGGCTGTAGCGACATTTTCCATCCAATTTTCTATCCAAGTAATTACCCTAGCATCTCCATTGGCTACTAACTCGCTGAAACATTGGGGATCTAACTTGAGCAGTTCTGTTTCCCCCATTGGAACTGCTAAAAATTGACGACACGGACCATAAGAGTTGATAGTAGTTCCAAACAGAGCTGCCGTCTGGCTAACACTGAACAGATAACGTCGTGTACCTTCAATCACACCATCTTTAACTGTGACGGCAAACAATGCCACAGACCCAGACTGGACTACCCAAACCGTCTGCGGGTCATCTAGCAGTATCGGCTCATTACCTTTTATGCTGTAAACTTGCCCCTGCATTGTCCCTTAGCTCCAATTAAAAATTGCTGTAATTATTGAATTTCTTAAAGCGCTTCTTGGTCAGTGCGAATCAACCGGGAGTACGCACCCTCAACTTGCCACAATTGTTGGTGAGTACCTCGTTGTACCACCTTTCCGCGTTCTAGGACGATGATTTCATCACAGTCTCGAATGGTACTTAAGCGGTGTGCGACAATAATGCAAGTGCATCCCCGTTGCCGCAAATTCTGGTCAATAATTTGTTCCGTCTCGGCATCCAGGGCACTGGTAGCTTCATCCATAACTAGAATCGCAGGGTTATTAACCAAAGCACGGGCAATTTCCAACCGTTGTCGCTGACCGCCGCTTAAATTTGCAGCCCCTTCTATCAGTTCGGACTCAAATCCCCCAGACATGGAGAAAACCACATCGTCAATCGCTGCATCTTGACAAGCTTGAATGAGGTTTTTGTCTGGTATAGTTGCATCCCAAAGGGTGAGATTGTCCCTGATAGTGCCACCAAACAGCAGAATCTCTTGCTCTACCAGAGCCAGAGAGTTAGTTATTATTTGCTGGGAAATCTGTTGTCTGGGTATACCATCAAAGAGAATTTCTCCTGTCCAAGGTTCATAAAGTCTGCTGACGAGTTTGGCAATGGTAGACTTGCCAGAACCACTCCCACCTACCAAGGCAACTCTTTGACCAGGTTTAATGGAGAGATTAAAGTTTTCGATCATGGGAGAGTCGAGGCGACTATAGCCAAATGTGATGTTTCGCAACTCTACATACCCCTGTAAACGTGGAGATGCAAATTGAATCACATCATCAGGTTGTTCGTTTCTAGTTTCTACTTGCGGGTCTACGGGGTTGTCTAAAACATCATCCAGGCGAATCAGATTGCCCTCTAGTTCTTGCAACGTACTACCAAAGTTGACAAGATTGTTTACAGGCATCTGGAAACTCTGCATCAAACCTTGAAAGGCTATAAGCATCCCAATACTTATATGCCCATCCATCACCCGTAAACCGCCTACAACCAACAATAGCATCGAAGAAAGCGCCGACAAAAGCGTAGGTAATACAGAAAATGTTTGGTTAGCCACTCCCAGTTCCTGTTGGGATTGGATAGCTTTAGTGTAATAGCCAGACCAGCGCCCAAAAAAATCTGATTCCAACCCCGACGCTTTCAAGGTTTCTATAGTTTGGAGTGCAGCTATGGATAAGCCAGCAGCTTTACCATACTCTTGTATTAATCGTTGATTAGCATCTACCCGCTGGCGGGAAATTAACTGTAAGGTTAAGACATTCACTGCCGCAAAGCTGACTACAAGTAAAGTTAACACCCAGTCATATTGGAGCATGACCAGAGCATAAAAAATTACCATTACTGCATCAATACCAGTAGTCGCCAATTTCCCTGACAGGACATCAGCTACTTGGTTATTGAGAGTAGTGCGATTACTGATTTCTCCGGCAAATCGCTGGGCGTAAAAACTCACAGGTAAACGTAGAATGTGCCAGAGAAAGCGGCTACACATACTAACAGCTAGTTTGATTTTCAGACGACGCAGGTAGCGCAACCGCAATAACGTTAGCGACCCTTGAAGTACGGTGGCGACCGCCATCCCTAACAGCAGTGGTCGCAGCCAGTCATACCGTTGCTGTACTAAAATGTCGTCTACAAACACCTGGCTAAAGACTGGTACTGCCAACCCAACTAAAGTTAAGAAGAATCCCGCAACTAAACAGTAAACTAAAGCACCAACAGTGCTACCCAGTCGTGACGACAGAGAGTGCATCATGCTAGGTTTACGACCACCTCTGGTAAACTCTGAGCCTGGTTCCAACACCAATACTACTCCGGTATACCCTTGGTCAAATTCCTCCAACGATACATGACGCGGCCCCGAAGCAGGGTCATTCAGATAAACTCGCTGTTGGCGAAACCCCTCTACTACAATGAAATGGTTAAAGTTCCAGAAAACAATATAGGGAGGGCGTAGCTCTTGGAGTTGCTTTAGTTCTTTTTTAAAGCCTTTAGCCTGGAATCCATAATTTCTCGCAGCTTTGAGTATATTTGATCCCTTAGAGCCATCGCGGGAAACTCCACAGTCCCGCCGCAGTTGTGGGAGTGGTACTATCCGACCGTAGTAACTGAGAATAATTCCCATAGCAGCAGCACCACATTCCACTGCCTCCATTTGCAGCAGAGTGGGTGTTTTGACGCGCATACCTCTACTTGTTAACAGTGCTTGCAAGTCCTGCCAAAGATTAATCGATGTTACTATCGGGTTAGTAGATACCACTTAAAGACCTCAAAATAGGAAATATATAAGTGATGGGAGCGCGTTCTTCCACCTTGACTCGCGCTACAGTAGTAGTCCCAGAAGAAATTTTCAGTTGCGGCCCTGTGGAGGAAGACCACTTGTAACCGGTGGGTGTGCTGGAATTTAGCTCTAGGTTAGAGAATACTTGTATCAGAGCTTCCTGTTTTTCAGATACTAGAGTTTCTACCAGTTCTGAATTGCCTACTTCCGACGCGGCTGCTTCTTTTGTAATTGGAAATTTTGAGAGGCTAGAGATATTGCCAACAATGCCGCCGTAGCGTTCCCTTTTAACGGTTTGAGGGGTAATTTGGATTGCCATTCCTGGTTGAATTTTTTTGCCATCCGAAACTGGAAAATACGTAACACTAACTAATTTTTTCTTAGGATTCTCAGCTTCTATGGTTGCTAGGCGAGTTCCTGGACTGACAACTTGTCCAGGCGTGAGCGTGATTTCTAGAATACGTCCGCTGTATTGACTAGCAATTTCGCTGTTATCGCCTAATTGCTGTTGGAGTTTGGCAATCTCTCGCTTGAGTTCTTGAATCTCGTTTTTGCGGTTAGTTACAGTTTGCAAGTCTTGTTGAGCTTGACTGGCTACTTTACTGTTTTGTTCTTGCAACTGGGCTTGGATGTTTTTGATTTCGTTCAGGTTGGAGAGGTATTGTTGTTGTGCATCTGCTTCCTTAACATCTAGTTGTTTTAACTGAGATTCAGCTTCATCAATGCTTGCACGCGCATCATCGTATTGTTGCCGTGCTTCTAAGACCACATCATCAGGAATCGCTCCTTCTGCTAACAGCCTCTGACGGTTTTCTAGCCTCTTTTTATGAGTAGGAAGCAGCCCTTGGAGTGTTTGCAAGCGTCGTTGTAGGTTTAGGCGATCGCGCCCGATTGATACCAGCCCTTTCTCCCTCAACACAGGTGTCAAATCCTGCACAATTTTTAGTCTTTGCTCAAGAGTTTGGCGTTGCTCTTGTATTGCCCTTGTGTCAAGCTGCTGACGCTGCCCTTGTAACAAACTAGCATTGCGATCCTGCTCCTCTAGTTGGACTAATTTGCCACTGGCTAGTTGTAATTGCTTACGCAGGTCAACTTGATCAACCGTTGCTAGAACATCTCCCTTCTTAACGACATCCCCGACTTTAATATTCAGAGCAAGTAACTGCCCTGAACTTTTAGATTGTACTGGTACAACTTGACGTGGAAAAATCAGTACGCCTTTACCCTCAACGGTAATTGGGATGCGTCCGAAAATACTCCAGATGAGGGCGACACCTATTATAGAACCTAAGCCAACTAGAGGTAGCCAGCTTTTGGGACTCACTACGTGCATCAGTTGGTCTAGTCTTTCAGGAGAAGATAGACGCTCTAAAGATTCTTTGCGAAATAGGTTTTGTTTCTCGTGTAACATTATAAGTACAGTTATAATACTTGGTAAATTTTTTCAGATATAGTGATGATTATTTTTCATAATTTGATACATTCTTTTTAGCTGGTGCTAATTGATTCTTAAGCGTTCCAACATCCAATCAAACCTTTTCCCAGCCAGCGCTACATGGTCTAAAACGCTGATATCCAGTTCATCCTCATATTTCACATTTTCAGCCAACGACAAGCCTTTGCTATAAACCCGCCTACCATAACCCAACCGACTCAACATTCCCTGTAATCTTTGGGAAAGTAAAGTAACAATTACTCGATAAAAACGAGATGAAAATCCTGCATCCTGTTGTAACTTCACTGCCATTTGCTGTCGAGAAATCGATAACACAATTGCATCTGATACCGCCTTTACAGTTGTAGAAGGAAGGCGACCATCAATGAAGGGTGTTTCTCCGATGATTTCGCCTTTCGATAATCTTGCTATTTCTCTACCGGAAATTTCACTACCCTCCATAACAGCAAAAGCACGCGCCAAGGGATTATGCTCATTTTCAGAAATAGATAGGGACATAGTTCCATCTAAAAGAATATACAGAGCATCCACAGGCCCTTTTTCGTGGATAATTACGGTATTAGCAGGAATTTTATGTGGCGTTCCATAAGCCATCATCCAATCAATGTCGCTATCATATAATTCCCCTAAAACAAATAACACATCCTTTAAAGGCTGATTTTGTGCGATACTGCTACGACCAAATTGATTGATGATACTTTGCAGCCTATCTGCTAACATGATTGCGATCGCTCGATAAAAGCGTGAAGCAAAACCAACGTCTTGCTGCAATTTTGCTATCAATTCCTCTATAGGAATTGACATTATTAGAGATTTTTCTACAGCCTTAACAGTTATAGCTATCGGACTACTACCTAAGAAAGGAAGTTCTCCCACTACCTCACCGCTTGTTAATCTCGTAATCTCCCGACTTAAGATTTCATTACCTTCAATGGCAGCAAAAGCGCGAGTTAGAGGATTGTTGTCTGGTTGAAAAATATTAACTGTTAAGATGCCATCTAATAGGATATGTAGGAAATCAGCAGTTTTTCCTTCTTGAATGAGTACAGTGCCAGCTGCTATTTGTCTTTGATGACCTGTAGCAATCATCCAATTGATGTCAGTGTTAGTTAATTCTTTAAGTAGAACTTCTGTCATAGGTTAGTTATCCTATGTTTTATTAATGGGATTTTGAAGAAAAGCATATAGTCGGCAAGTACACTAGCGCGAAATTCCTGCTGGTTGTTCAAGAGCGGCCACCTCTCATAATTACTTTCTTTTGCTCACCGAAAATCTGTGCAGCAATTTCTTTTACTGTCTGGCTAAAAGGATGGTCAGAGTGACGTAGACAGAAAATATCGCTGCTTCCTAGCTCAACTATCTCTTCAGAAAGAGGTACAATACCAGCTACAGGGGTCTTGTAGAGTGTTTCTATCTCTTGCTGTAAAGCATCAAAATCTAAACTTGACAACACTTTATTGACCACCAATAACATTTGGGACACTTCCAACTTTCTCGCTACATCCACTGTGACAGCTGTACCCTGAAAGTCTTGGCTGTCTGGACGTAAGATGACGACCAAAATATCGGAGATAGCGATAGAAAGTAAGGTTTCTTCATTTAGACCAGGGTGAGTATCAATTAATAGATAATCCAGGTTAAAATGGCGGATAAAATCATCAAAGCCATCGTTGAGTCGACTGACATCATAACCCTCGCGTAAGATTCGGGAAATTTCACTAGCCTTTAAACTGGAGGGAATCAGGTAGAGGCTGTCAGGAGCGACATCTGTCTTATCTTCGGTCTTGAGAGTGTTACTGACATTGTAGACAGCTTCTTTTATGGCACAGCGACCCCACAAATAGTCATTGAGGGAGCGATTTATCTTTTCCTCGTTTAGACCAAAAATAATGTGAATCCCTGGTGACTGAATGTCGGTGTCAATAATACCTACACGTTGTCCGTTACGGGCAATAGTAGCTCCTAAGTTGGCAATCAGATTTGATTTGCCTGTTCCACCACGGAATGAGTGAACGCATACAATTTTTGTCATAGTGCAATGCTTACTAATATGAATAGTGTTAGAACTTTTTTGACCAAACAAAGGCACAGGGGAAGAGGCAGGAAAAAATCAGGAGTCAGCTTTTAATTCCCGAGTTCTGAACTTTTGCGCCTTTTTGGATAATTGCTGGAAGTAATCTGCCTCCATTTCACCAGTTTCTACCTTTCGAGTCTTGAGCTTTTGAGCTTTTTTGTACAACTGCTGAAAGTAATCTGTCTGAGTAATTTCGGCTACCTGACTAGCTCTTTTAGCTTCGTTAATCTCAATGTGTAGTTGCTTTACTTGCTGTTTGAGCTTATGCTCTCGCGTTTTCACCTCTTGAGCCATCTCTAGAAAAACGCGCACTAGTTGACCGATATCGTCAGTTGCGCTTCCCGCTTTAACCAATTTGTCAGCATCAAAATCGTCCTGCTTCGCTAGTGCTTGCGCTGCTTTTGTAAGGGCACGAATCGGTTTAGCAATGCTCCGTGCCACTAGGAGTGCTACAATTGCGGCGATCGCTCCTACTGCCAGTAAACTCAGGCTACTTTGCCAGATGAGGCGATTAAGAGGAGCAAAAAACTGGGCGCTCGATTTGTTTACTCCTAAGACCCAAGGTTTTTCGTCTAGAGGGGCAAAGCCGACCATCAGGCGCATCTGTTCTACAGTTGAATAATACCTGGTGTGGCCCGGCTGTTTGGCTCTCACCATCACTTCTGCCAACTCTGAAAGTTCTAAGCTTTTAATCTGATTCAGACCATATTGCCTATTGCTCTGAATTTGCTTGAGTTTCTCTGGCGGCAAGCGATCCAGGCTACTGTAAAGGAGGGATTTATCAGGGTGGCTGATAATTACTCCATGCTCGTCAACCAAGAAGGCATTGCTCCCTGTGCCTGCCTGCAACGCATTGACAATTGCCCAGATGCCCTGTCCCTTAACCTTTAAGACTGCCACTCCTACAATTGTGCCGTTGTCAGACCGCACAGGATTAGAAAAGTAGATGCCTGGTCGTCCACTAGTTGTACCAACCAAAAAGCTAGAAACGCCAGAGTGTCCCTGAAGTGAGTGCTGGAAGTATTCGCGGAAGGCGTAGTTTTGACCAATGAATGTAGCATCTGTAGCAGCGACGCAGTGACCCTTTCTATCCATAACATAGATAACATCATAGTCAGGATTGGAGTGAAAAACATTGTCGAGCGATCGCTGCATGGAGGAGCGGGAAGCTGTTTGATTCTGGGTTGTGATAGAAGTAAAGAAATTTACTACATCTTTATCAGTACTGATTTGAACAACAACACGCTCGATATCAATAATTAACTGGTCGAGCCGCCTAGCATTACTGGTAGCTAATAATTCCAGTTTCCGGTATTCGCCAGCCTCCACACTTTTTAAGCTCTGTCGCAGATTGTAGTAAACGGTGAAGCTCATGGGTATGAGTGTAGCTGAAAGCAGTGCTGCCGAAATTTTGGCAGTGATCGACCAAGTAGGCGGGTTAAATATGCGATGAAAGTGCTTTAATTTTACTTTTTCTGTCATCCTTTATGTATTGTCAAGAGTTTATTTAATTTGTCTGTTCACTGTATTTTTTTTTACTTCCCTAAGTTCCATGAATCTGGTATTTTTCATAGCTCATTTAAGATTGCCTCATTAGTGGAGTGGCTTTGACAACGGAAATATTCAGTGGTGACTCAAGTACCAGCACAGAAGGAACTCGCGTTGGTTCTGCTAAACGTAGTAATCCATAACCAATCCCAGCTAAACCTGTCATTAGTCCTGGTGTTTCAACTCCTAAAGGAACCCCACAAAGCCATCCATGTTGATTGATACTTTCAAGAATGATGGATGCAAAGCGATTCACTTGATAATGCAACTGGGGATTATTGAGGGTAAGACTGGCTTGTAATAGTAATTCCAGATTGCCTAAATCGCCATGACACAAAGAGTGATTGCTACCAAATCCATCAGCTAGAGTTGTTTTGATTGCTGTATCAATCTCACTGCGGACTTTGGCATCATCAAGATGTGGCAGCGATCGCAACCTCCCTAAGCCAATCCCCGGCGCGCCATGACACCAAGCAGTCATACAGATAGGTTGAGTATCGCTTTTGTCTTTTATAATCGAACTGGAAAAATCGCGTAAGTCGGGCCAATTTCCCACTTCAGGACAGAAGAGACTACGCTCATATTCAATAGCAGCTAGAGCAGTTGTCCGAAAGCGTGAATCGCCTGTCAGAGCAGACAATTCCAGTAGTGCTGATGCTATGCCTGCTACACCATGAGAGAAACCAGCTAACGGCAGTTCCCCACCTCCGGGTCTTAACCAACCAACTCCCTGCTCCATTGTTTTTATATGGGAAATAATCCGATCGCCACACTCAATTGCAGCAGTAAGTGTGCGTTGAGAAGGTCGGCAACGGTACAAGCTAACCAAACTCTTAATACATCCAGCAGCACCACCGATAATGTCTAAGTATTCATCTTGGGCGATCAAATCAGGAAGTAATTCAACCAGTGCCTCAGCCTCAACTAATAAGGCGGGCTCATTCCACAGAATACCCAGATGGGTTAGGGTATAAATTACCCCCCCCAACCCATGAAAGCCACCAATTGCCTTAATTAGTGATTTGCCAATCTCTAGCTGATCTTGCATTGTCGTTAATGCTGATTTTGCTAGTGCAGTGTAGCGGTTATCAGCAGTGACGGTACCAAGATAGGCCAGGAAGAGAATAACTCCTGGTAGACCATCATAAAGGTCTATTCCTAAGGGAGCAAGAGACCAGTGCTTTTCATTGATGACAGTTAAGCCAATCCAAGAAATATCTTTTTCACCATGTAACGCTAGTGCTTCCAGATGATTACCCACGGTTTTTGCTGCTGCCAATAGTTGCTCACGACTAGCATTATTTTGCGGTTCTGTCACACGGTAACTAGAGAATTTTACTCCATCCTCTGTCATTGCCAATGTGGTGAGAGAGGCATGGATAAACCAGAGTTGTTGTTTGAGGTCAGTATCACTAAGCTGCTGGAAGCGACGTTGCACCAGAGCCATGCCTGATTCACCAGAGAAGTCGGCAATTTGCTGATTAGAACTACTCCAAATAGCACAAGAATTAGGGCGAGTGGTAAACATGGGAATATCACCTTGCCACAAGTCATCGCGTTCAGCAGCAATCACCTTTGCCAAATAAGGTTGCTGTTCGATATTTAACCAAAGGCGGTCAAAAAAGCGATCGCGCTCTAAGGCGTTGCGTAACAAGTTAGGGTGATAACTTTCACGTAGCAGCAAAGCATAAATGAAAGTAGGACGCAAAATAAAGCGTACCTCATCTTCAGCAAAACAAGCTAACGGGCTATTTGCTGATAATAATTCATCTCGATATTGCAGTAGTAACTGATAGATATTAGTAAAGCCAGTAGCGATCGCTTCAGCGTAATCCAGTACATTCACTTCTGCCTCATTCAAAGTTGGTCGATTCTGACTTTCTGCCATAGGCATCCGCTCACAAGCCAGCCGCATTTCATCTGTGCCAATTGCTTCTAAATACGGCACGGGATTAAGTGTCATTTGCCCCCCTTTTCCGCCCAAGCCACTGATCTCAATTCCCTCAGATTCATCATTTACCCAAAATCTTTGAGGGAGTAAGCCAACACGCAAAACGGAGTAACTAATTATTTTAGAAGCAAGTTGGTTTGATGTCTTAATATCAGCATCTGAAAGTTGGGGATGGAAGAGCGATTCTAAGTCAACTAAAACAGGATGTTCCCCGGCTGCAATTAGATTCTCCTTGTGAAAATCAGTTGCTTCAATGGCATATAGTAGCGCCAAGTAACCACCCTGACGTTCATAAAAACGCTGAACTTCTTCTGAACTAGTACAACCATGAGTTACAACAAATTCCACCCAACCATAAGTACCCTGATTTAATATTTTTAGAGTCCGGAACGGGGGATGATTACCTCGCTGGTTCAGCCATTCTATAAGTTGCTGAAAATGCAGATCAACAGCTAAAGATTTCGGCTTGTATACTATCTGAAAACCAGAACTAAATTTGGCAATTAGTACAGCACGTCCACCCCGATGGGTGTCACCAATATTACCATCTATTTGTGCTAGTAAACCTGGATTAGTATCAGGACTGAATGTAGTGCATATATCTGACCAATCAGTACACAAGTGCTGAATAAATTCTAGACTAAAGTTTAGCCAGCGATTAATGCTAATTACAATTTGACGCGCTAAAACTGGATATTCTTGGAGGAGAGGAATTACAATTTCATGCTGGCGTAAGCGCTGTAAGAAACTTTGAAATCGCTCCTCTGGTGTGTCACCTTGTAATAGTCCTTGTAGACGCGCCACGTTGAGTTCTAAAACCATTGTGCGACTCAACATTGAAAGCAGCTGACTTCGTAGGTTGACAAATAGCACTGCCTCAATAGTGTTGGGGTCAAAGGGTAAATTATGGTGTGTTTGGATTAAGGTTTGGATTTCTTGATTGAGTTGAGCTAGCCCTTGGCTAATTAGCGGCTCAATGGCATCTAAAAAACCAGCCACTTCTTCACCTTGTAATTTTTCTGGAAGGGTAATTTTCTTGGAACCAAAATCCACAAATGCTTTTGCAATTTCTATTAACCAGTTAGGGCAATTGGAAAAACGGTTTTGCACAGCTTGAATCGGTTCACCTAGCAGGTAGAGAAATTCCTCTTCGGTAATGCCATCTATTGCTAAACGTTGTGTAAAATTAGTGTCAGATGTAAAGGGGAATTGTGATTTCCAGCGCTGCATTCGACGTTGAGCCAATTTAGCATTAATCCTTGTGTTTGGCGCGTTTTGACAGACTTGATTTAGTCCTGCAATGCGTTCACAGAGTGTGACTGCATAGTACCAGTTGCAAGTTTGGAAACATGAGGGATTCATGGTAGTAACCTCTTTACTACTTATTGGAAAAGAATTCAGGAGTCAGAACAAGAAAGCGGGGGATTTAAATCCGCCACTAATTGAAGGCTGCTAAATCGAAGATAAGCGTGAGGGTCTTAAACCCGTTTATTCATCTGCTAGTCGCACTCAGGTAAATTCTGAATTCTGGTTCCTGACTCCTGAATTCTGTTTTAATAAAAAGAGGGAAGGTGTAACCCCTCTTTTGTTTGGGAAAATCAATTATCGTACAACTTCGTTCCCACGCCCAGGGCACGGTGCATTAACGACTACAGTTTCAACACAGATAAATGCATTGGTATGAATTTGTCCACCCGCGACATTTTCCATATCCGTATCGCTTAGTTCACCGGTCCCAGCTGGGTTTTCAGGTAGCTGTGCCCGTTGCTCTTCGCTTAAACTGTTGCGATACTCTTCATCTTTCCAAGCGCGAACAATATCGATATCTTCGTGTGACATAAAGTCCTCCTAATTGAACAATTCAAATTTCAACGTTGTTTTGAGAGTCAAAAGCTGTGACAAACTGCTAGATAAACTCTTGCTGTTCGCCTTGCTTTTTGCCTCTATTATGTTGTCGTGCCAAAAATTAAATATTTCGCAGAATTTATGAATTATTGCTATTTCTCTACCTTTAGATATAAGTGTTGCAGGATTTTATAAAAAATAAAAATGGTTATATTAAACTTTTAAAACAGCTTCGGTGGTAAGACTTTCAATTTAAAAATATGGCTATAAATTTAGTTATTTTCTACAACTAGATTAATTTTGATACTTCTCTCGGTAGATATAAAAAAAACTTATAAATTTGTTAGTAATTATTTATCACAAAATTTAATATTAAATTTGTGGATTTTCAAGAAACAC
>NZ_JACJQM010000093.1:0-19318 GCF_014696655.1 Nostoc sp. FACHB-888
TAAACGCTGATTTCTTCGTTGAAACAGAATCTGCAAGGACTGGTCTCAAAGCCTTGTAAATATTGGCTTGCGAGTTTTCGGATGGGTCTAATTAGATTAGAGGCTGGGGATTAAAGATTGGGGACTATAGCAATCCTATCTGAGTTGTAAGAAATCTGGATGATGACGAACCGCCAAGTACGCCAAGTAAAAAAGGAATTCACAAATCTCATGCATAACTTAGGAGTGTTATAGGCATCAATTTTTAATCCACAGTCCAATCTCAACTGAAGGTTTTTATCGCACAGAGATTATCCGCGAGTGAGTTTCTAAGTTTTCAGTCACTGTTAAAACTTCTTGTCTTGCCCATTTATCTGCTGCCAAAATATCATCTAAAGAGGGATTTGCACAGTTATCATTTTGATGGCGATCGCACACCCACTCGATACACCGGGGAATATCTAAAAACCGAATTTTTTCTGATAAAAATAAAGCCACAGCTTGCTCATTTGCAGCATTTAAGACAGCTGGCATCGAACCACCAGCTTTACCCACAGCATAAGCCAACTGCATACAAGGATACTTTTGGTGATCTGGTTCACGGAAGGTTAAATTTCCAGCTTTGACTAAATCTAGTCGTTCCCAGTTAGTGTAGATGCGATCGGGCCAAGATAGAGCATACAGTAAGGGTAAGCGCATATCCGGCCAACCGAGTTGGGCTAAAACCGAAGTGTCTTGCAGTTCAATCAGGGAGTGAATAATGCTTTGGGGATGAATGACAATTTCGATATTGTCATAATCCAGCCCAAACAGAAAGTGAGCTTCAATTACTTCCAGACCTTTATTCATCAAAGTAGCAGAGTCTACTGTGATTTTACGCCCCATTGACCAATTAGGATGCTTTAAGGCATCAGCAACGGTTACATCTGCTAACTTTTCTACATCCCAGTCCCGGAAAGCCCCACCAGATGCAGTCAGCAAAATTTTCCGTAAGCCTCCCTTTGGCACACCTTGGAGGCATTGAAAGATTGCGGAATGTTCAGAATCGGCTGGCAGTAATTTTACACCGTGCTTTTCAACTAGAGGTAAAACCACAGGGGCCCCAGCAATTAAAGTTTCTTTGTTCGCTAAGGCAATATCTTTACCAGCTTCAATAGCTGCGATCGTGGGTAGCAAACCAGCACAACCAACGATCCCAGTTACAACCGTTTGGGCATCGCCGTAGCGAGCGACTTCTATCACTCCGGCCTCACCAGCCAGTAGAATCGGTTGGGGATCGAGGTCAATGATAGCTTCTTTGAGCGCTGGTAATTTATCTTCTGAGCAAATGGCTGCTATTTCCGGTCGAAACTGCCGAATTTGAGCAGCCAACATCTCTACATTATTCCCAGCTGCTAATCCCACAATCCGAAACTGATCTGGGTACTGAGTGACAATATCTAAAGTCTGAGTACCAATAGAACCAGTAGAACCAACAAGAGTAATCGCTTTCACAATTGCTTAAGGATTTACAGACAACTCCCACTATAAATTGCTGGGGACTCTTTAATAACAGCAATCACTATAATCGATACACTAACGACAGTGAGTAGAGACGCGGGGAGGGGGAGATGTCCTTGTCGCTGCGCCCCAATCCGTTAATTTCAACTCGATAGGCTGCTAGCTAGAAACTACTAAAGTTGCTCAATTTTCATATAATTAGACAAAAAGAGTATTTATAAATACTCTGTTTTAAAGGTCAATTCTGAAAAAATTGGCAAAAGTAACCAAATAGGAAATAATTTTAATTGATTGTTATTCTGTCCAGTTTGTTAATTATGTTAGTGGAGAATTGAATATGCAAAATGTTACTTATAAATTGCTGTGTTACAGCCATAGGTAAAAGGATGCATAAAGGAGTTTGTTGAAGTACTCAACCTTATGGTTAAAGTTCAGGTAGTTATAAATAAAGTTTTATGGAAAAATGATTTCCTATTTCCAGCAGCAATATGGCTTGCCAGCCGAATATTCATCTGGACTGCTATGTTGCTGATTGCGCCAAAGCTACCGTTACCAGCAGAAGAATCTTTGCCCCATTTTAGCTGGGGGGTTATTGATGCATGGGATAGTATGCATTACCGAGCGATCGCTACTTCTGGATATGAATATGTGAATGACGGCAAGCAACACAATCTTGCCTTCTTCCCGCTTTTCCCTATCAGCATTTGGGTTTTGATGAAGTTGGGCTTACCGTTTGAATTAGCAGGTACGTTAGTCAACAACTTGGCATTTTTTGCAGCGCTTTACTGTTTGTACTTTTGGATCAAAGAGCATTATGGTATCAATGCAGCGCAGTGGACTACTGCTGTGGTTTCCTTGTATCCATCTTCCATGTTTACGGGGGTGATTTACACAGAGGGGCTGTATTTGTTTTTGAGTACGGCGGCTTTGCGGGCGTTTGATCAAAAGCAGTATGCTTGGACTACCCTTTGGGGTGCGATGGCGACAGCAACACGTCCCACAGGTATGGCACTAATTCCAGCATTTGCGATCGCAGCCTGGAAAGAACGCCGACCACCTATTGCCTATATTGCTGGTTTTGCTAGTGCTATTGGCATACTTCTATTCAGTTTGTATTGCGCGATTTATTTTGGCAACCCTTTAGCTTTTATCGAAGCACAGAAGGGATGGCGACCAACTCTGGGGTTTGATTGGCAGGGTTGGTTAAATATGCTAATGCAAATTGTAGTTGGCACAAAAAATTGGCAATATGGTTGGATTCAAAACCCATCTGGCGGAATTCAAGATCCCTGGTATCTCTTGTTGTTTGGCGTAATTGTTGCTAGTGGTTATCTTTTATGGCGTTTCCGTCAACGTTTTAGGTCTTTGAAATTATTCTATGGCTTTTATGCTTTAGTCTTATTTTTGTTGATTTTGGCGAGTGAAGAGTGGATCAATAACTTGCTCAACTTGTTCATGGTCTTGGTTGGTGGCTATATGTTGTGGCGCTTACACAGGCAACTAACCATAGTTACAGTTATTTATGGCTTTTGTGGTATTGGTTTGTTGCTAGCCTCTGGAGGTACTATTTCCTTGAGCCGTCTCGCCTACGGTATTGTGCCTTTGAATATAGCCATTGGTGTGCTGCTATCTCGCCATCCTCGCCAGGGATATTTAATGTTAGGCGTTTTTGTGACATTACTAGCCAAAATAGCTGTAGGATTTGCCCAAGAGCGTTGGGTTGGTTAGAGAGTTTGATTCTATATTGATAAGAAGTTGAATTTAAATTTCCTATGAATGTATCCAATCAAACGAAGATAGCGATCGCTTCATTATTGGTAGGTGTAGGTGCCATTTCTTTTGGCTCTATTTTTATGAAATTGAGCGAGATTCAACTCAGCCCCAATGCCACTGTATTTAATCGTTTTTGGCTTGCTAGCGTAGTTTTTTTGCTCTGGCATGGATACAAGGCAATACGGCAGCGATTTTCCTTAGACAAACCTGTAGAACAGCAGTCTTATACCAGTCAGGATCTGTTGCTCTTGCTAGGCGCTGGTATTCTTTGGGCTGCTACTTTAGTCTTTTTGGCTTGGTCGCTGACTCAAACTAGCGTTGCGATTTCTAGCGTGTTGCATAACCTTGCCCCCATGTTTACCAGCTTAGGGGTATGGCTGTTATTTCGTCAGGGTTTTAAGAGCCAATTCCTGATTGGGATGGTCATCGCCCTTGGGGGAGCGATCGCTATTGAATTTGAGGAGTTGCAAATTGCTACAGACGAAGTTCAAGGAAGCTTTGCTGCGATTGTTTCTGCGGTTTTTTTGGGTGCATATTTGCTGATTGTAGAAAAATTACGAACCAAATTTTCTCCTACTACAATCCAGTTGTGGATTTGTGCGATTGCGGCTTTAGTAATCTTCCCAATACTTTTGTTCACTCAAGATCAGGTTTTTCCCTCTACAATCAATGGGTGGCTTTGGGTCATTTCCTTAGCCCTGATCTGCCAAGTTTTAGGTCATGGGCTTTTGACCTATAGCCTTGCCAGGTTTTCCTCTGTAGTTGTTTCCTTGGTGCATCTGTTAGAGCCAGTATTTAGTGGCATTTTCGCTCTTATAATATTTTCAGAAAAATTAACTTTTTCAAATTGGGTAGGTTTTGCTGTAGTTTTAATGGGTTTATACTTAGCCATATCTAGCCAAGCTACTCTTAGTTTGCCGTTTCAAGAATCAGTCAAAACTATAGTTAACACTTTCGTTAAAAGTATGACGATAAAGCTGTCATTACTAAAGCAACAATTCTCCAAAACACCAGCTTTATTAGGAGGCATCTCATTATTTGTTGCCCTAATTCCCATATCTTTGGCACCATCTCTGGCAAAATTGTGCGAACAAGAAATTGGCGCAAATGCTGTAGGATTTCATCGCAGTTGGATCGCCGCAGTCGTCTTTGGGCTGTGGAATGGACTTGAGGCTTTACGCCGCCAACAATCTGATCATCAACCTATAGAACAGAAGCCTTTTACAAAACAGGATGTGTGGCTGTTATTGGCAATGGGAACTGCTGCAACGACCTCCCTGTTGTTGTGGGCTTGGTCGCTGAGTCAAACTAGTGTTGCTAACGTGGCTTTATTGTCTAATTTGAACCCCTTATTTGTTGCTGCGGCTGGATATCTGTTATTCGGTCGGCGCTTCGATAACAGATTCATTATTGGTTTGGTCATAGCCTTGGGGGGAGCGATCGCCTTTGAAGTTCATAAAATGCAATTTGCAACTGACCAAATACTTGGTGATGTGCTAGCATTTATAACCGCAATTTTTATTGCCACCTATTTGCTGCTGATAGAACAACTCCAAGCCCGATTTACTACCGCAACCATAATGCTTTGGCGTTGTGGCGTGACTACAATGTTTCTGTTGCCCATCCTCCCATTCATCGAAGAAAGATTGTTTCCCTATTCTTGGATGGGGTGGTTTTTCATCATTTTTCAAGCTCTCTTCTGCCAAGTGCTGGGTCAGGGACTTATAACTTATAGCCTCAGCAGAATCTCGTCAAGCGTCGTCGCCGTTACCCTTCTCCTCAATCCAGTCTTGTCCTCCATTTTTGCTTGGTTCATTTTTTCAGAACAAGTAGGTTTGTTTGACTGGGCGACTTTTGTCATAGTTTTAGTGGGTATCTATCTAGCCCAATCTAGTCAATCCACAGTTCAAGTAACAAAAGAAGGCTCGTAGTAGATAAACAAAATTTCTCTTTGCCTTTTACTTTCTAAGATATCCAGATGTTTAACTTATGGTGAAATCAGTGTAAATCCTTTAGCTGTTCCTAGGATTTTGCTCCCAGTTAAATTTATTTGTTGTAAAGCCCCATCGTCTAACAGCAAATAAGATTTATTAGATAACATTTGTTGTAAAACTGGCATAGTTGTGGCAGTTACCTTGCAATCGCTATAAAAATTTAAGCTAGGACGATCGTAAGCAAAAGAAGTATAAATTTGGGTTCCTGGTGAAACATTTGCCCGAATTAAGTCCGCGACTGGTTTAACTGGAAAAGCTTCATTTAATTCCCAAATCCATGATTGCGAACTCATCAACAGTGCTAAAACTAAGTACATACCAGAAAATAAAACTGGAATAAAGTTGCGATCGCGCTGTTTAATTAGCCAAGCTACGATGCCCATACTTATTGCTAAAACAATACTCATAACTATTAAAATAGGCTCTTTTTTAATAAAAAAGTAAACACATCCTCCTAAACCAGCAATAGAAATAATAGCCAGAAATATTGTCAAACTTCGTCCCTTAAAATGACCATCCTGCCAAATCTCGCTAAGTTTAGCACCGATTGCCAAAGCTAAAAATGGATATACAGGCATAACATACCACGGCAGTTTAGTTCTCATTAAAGAGATAGTTACTAAGTAAACAATTGTGCCGATAATAATTAGGCGGCCCCAGGTAGTATGACGTTTTTTCCAAACTAGATAAAAACTTCCCGGTAAAAATAATAGCCAAGGGAAACTATACTTAATTATCTCAATTAAATAGTACCAGGGAGGCCCGCTATGACCTTCAACAGATTGTGTCAGACGAGCAAACGTTTGTGCTTGAAAATTCACTTGGAAGAAATTTTCGCCATAATGTTGCCATTGAGCAACAAACCAAGCGATCGCAGGTGCATTTCCTAAAAATATTCCCACTAATAAATAGGAGCTTTTTAACAAAGCAAACTGCCGATCTGCAATGAGAAATAAACAAGCGATCGCTCCTAGCGGCAAAACCATCATCCCTTTAGTTAGAGTGATTAACCCTAGACAAAATCCCATACCTAGAGCATACTGACGATTCTGACGTGCTTTTAGCAAACAAAATAACAACAGCAAGAAAAAGGTAATAGTTGTACCATCTAACATTGCTAGCCTTCCGTGACGCACCACAGGCAACATCGTTAAGTAAACTAAAGCGGCAAACAAAGCTGGTAAACTTTCGTTAAAAAGCAAACATCCCACTAAGTAAAGCAACGGCACACCCAAGGCAGTTAACACTGCACCCGGTAGACGTGTTGTCCACTCATTCACGCCTCCGATAGAGTAAGTCCAAGCAATTAGTAAGTGCATTAGTGGTGGCTTATTATGATAAGGTTCACCTCCCAACGTGGGGTAAAGCCAATGCATTGAATCAAGTGGGGCACGCCAAATTTCACGGGCAACCTGTGCCACAGTCCCTTCATCCCAGTCTCGTAAAGGGGAGTTTCCTAAAAATATTAGCCATAGAACTAGAGATATTAGCAGTAGGCTAAATAACCATTCTTTTTCTCGGAATAGACGCATATAAAATCGGGATAATCATCTCAAAGACTGTAAGGCGGTATTTTACCCCAGATTCTGCAATGGGAGTTTAGTTACTTTGGTTTGAGTAGTTCAACCTTGCGATGCTTAAAATGCCAGCGTCAATCATGCGGTGATATTCGTCAATCGTCCCCTCAGAAACTATCACAGTCATGACGATTGATTCTTTATATGTTTGTCCTTAAGAATACTAAAAATTACTTATAGCCAGATACCTTGACCAGAATAACTGTGTAGCAGGTTGACAAAGTGGTACAAGGGTATCATCCTAGAGTATTTAGAAAGTAAACCCTATGAGTAACCATATTAAGAGTCTATGCTAACAGCACAACCTATCACTATTGATTTGTTTGCTGGGGCTGGCGGCTTTGGTTTAGGTTTCGAGATGGCAGGTTTCTCTGTTCCTTTATCCGTTGAGATTGATGCCTGGGCTTGTGATACGCTGCGCCATAACCGCCCTAGTATGACAGTTATTCAACAGGATATCCGTGATTTAAACACTGCAAGTAGCATTAAGGATATCTGTAACTTCCAGCCAGATGTTGTTATTGGTGGCCCTCCATGTCAAGGCTTTAGTATTGCCGGGCCAGCACAAAAAGATCCTAAAGACCCTAGAAATAGTTTATTCATTAACTTTGCTGAGTGGATATGTTTTCTCGAACCTCAAGCTTTTGTAATGGAGAATGTTAAAGGTTTACTTTCGCGCAAAAACATTGAAGGTAGAAAAGTAACAGATATCATTAAAGAAACTTTTGAAAATCTCGGATATTTTGTAGAAGTATGGTCATTAAATGCTGCTGAATATGGTGTACCACAAATTAGAGAGCGAATTTTTGTTGTTGGAAATAAGACAGGAAAAGAGTTAGGTATTCCTCCAAAAACACATTCTTTAGATTTATTGCATCTTAATAGCTCTCAATTATCAATATTTGCCTGCATGGGTTTACTTCCTGCCATAAGCTTGTGGGATGCTATATCAGACTTACCACCACTGAATGCATGTGAGGGTGAAGAGGAACAACCTTACATTTCAGAACCTCTCAATAACTATCAAAGCTGGATTAGAAATGCCAGTAAAACACTTTACAATCATGTTGCAATGGATCATTCCCAGAGACTTGTAGAACGTTTCAAACATATTAAATGGGGTGAATCAAGTTCAGACGCACCAAAAGAACATGGGGCTAGACGGCGTAGTGGAAATGGTGAGTTATCTGAGATAAATTATGACCAAAATAACCGACGTTTAAATCCATATAAACCATCACATACAATAGCAGCTTCGTTTTACGCTAATTTTCTTCATCCTTTCCAGCATCGCAATTTGACAGCCCGTGAAGGGGCGCGTGTGCAATCTTTTCCTGACACTTATCGTTTTCTAGGAAAGAAGACTGTTGTATCTCACAAGTTATTACATCGAGAAGAGAGATTCGACGAGAAGTTTCTTTGCCAGTACAATCAGGTAGGTAATGCTGTACCACCTATTCTTGCTAAAGCGATCGCACTTCATCTTCAAGAGAAATTACAGCTATGCCCAAAAGCGATCGGAACCCTTTAGTTCACGGCTCTAATCTTGAACAAAAGGAGCATCACCGCACAAAATACAGAGATGTTGAGAGTAAAAAATATCTCACTGAAATTAGAACTGAGTATGATAAGTGGCGTTCAGCTAATCTCGAATTAGTTGGCCCGACATCAACACCTACTGCTCAAGATGACACAATTATTGCTACTAGGGTAGAGCTTCTATCAAAATATAAGGACTTTTTAGACCAGCAGCACTATGCGGAGAAGTTTGATTCTCGATCAAACCTTCACTCTAGCGTGTTGGAGGAATTTCTCTATTATCTGTTTAAAGATTTAGTCAGAGACTTTGGAGAAAATGCTCTCATCGGCAAATCACATACGTTCAAAGATATTTTCTTCGTGCCGCCAAAATACTCTGAGATGCTTAAGCGTCCGTATGCACGTATTGAAAAGAAAGATCATGATTTTGTAATTGGAGCCACTATTCAAGTATCATTTGAAGCAGCAACCCCACCGGAGAAAGATGAAAATCCTGGTGAAATACTCCCACTTCTTAAAGAGGAACCGGAAAACTACTCTAAAGTTACAGTTATAGGAAACACAGAAACGCATATTTTCGATATTCCAGTTGTTGCAATTGAATGTAAGACATATCTCGACAAACCTATGCTCGAAGGTTCATCAAGAGCAGCAGAGGATTTAAAGGCAAGAAGTCCAAATAGTTTATATCTTATACTTATGGAGTGGGTCAAGTTGACCAGTGATGTCAATCTTCGGAAGTACAAGGTTGACCAGATTTACGTACTACGTCAGCAGAAAAACACTGACCGAGAATTTAGGTATGAAGAAAAATATGTTAAAAATTCAATTAATCCAGTTGTAGTTCAACATCTATTCAATAAAGTGCGGAAGCATCTGAAAATGGACTGGACTGGCGGAATTGAATATGGTATAGAGCGTGGATGGCTAATTGACGAGTAGCTACTGACCTTAGTCGCCAACTTTTGCTAATAAAGCAACTACAATTCATCAATTGTTACTAAGCCGCCCTCGATAAACTGTATGACAAGTTCATACCCATCAAGTAAAGCAGTCCCTAATAAAGGTCGCTTTCCTGTCGCAAGTACATTAACTACCCTTTCTTCGCCATTCCAAATAATAACAGCTTCATATACTGGTATATCTACCCAACTATTATCAGCTAAATTTGCAGGTAGCTCATAACGGAAAGATAAATTCAATAAAGCAACTGCTTCTGGTGGTAAACAAAGGTAATCTGTAAAACCTGTGTCTATAACAAATTCAATCGTAAAATCTGGTAAATTTGGCAGTCGAAATTCTACATTAACAGTTGGGTGTGCATCCTTGACAATCCCAGAAATCACTGTGAATCACGCTCCAGAAAACCAGAGAAGGAAACAGCAACTTTATAACCAATGCGAATTCCATATAGTCGAGCAAATGGGTTTTTATTGCGTAAATATCGTGCAGATTCTAAGCCTGTTTTATCAATTGCGTATTCACCTGTTTCTATATCGATAATCACCATTTTACCGATGTTTTCTTCTCGTTCCACTTGTTGACGAATGCTATTTTCATATAATTCTTTCGCACGTCGTCCAACTTCTTCGCGGCTTAAAAGTATGCTTTGCATGTCCTTGCTCCTTTATTCATGTTGTATCCTAATTCTACTACCAAGCTATAATACAAGGCGGTTTAGTGAGTGATATACTACCGCACACCAAATGCTACTAGATCCAAATTTGAAGCAGTTAATGAATATTTAGTGAATAAAAAACGGTAGAGCAATAAATACTCTACCGTTTCCTAAGTTTTTATTTGAGATTTAAATCCCAAACCCTAAATCTTACTCAACACCTTGGGGTAACAATTCCCGACGCTGTTGAGAACTAACTTGCACAACTCCATTTTCATCCACATCAACAAGGGCTGTATCGCCATCTTTAATGCGACCAGACAGAATTTCTTCTGCTAGGCTATCTTCTAACAGGCGCATAATTGCCCGACGTAATGGCCTTGCGCCGTAGCTGGGACTGTAACCTTCAGTGATTAACCGATCCTTGAAGCGGTCTGTGACTTCTAAGGTGATACCCTTTTCAGTTAGGCGACCAAATACTTCCTTGAGCATAATCTCGGCGATTTGGGTCACTTCCGGCTTGTTCAACTGACGGAAGACGATAATTTCATCGAGTCGGTTGAGGAACTCTGGACGGAAGTACTGCTTGAGTTCTTCGTTGACCAAAGAGCGAATCCGGTTGTAAGTTGACTCGCTGGCATCTTCGGAGAATTCAAAGCCGATACCGCTACCGCCTTTTTCAATTACCTTAGAACCAATATTGGAAGTTAAAATCAGCAAGGTGTTCTTGAAGTCCACCGTGCGACCTTTGGCATCAGTTAACCGACCGTCTTCCAAAATTTGCAGCAGCATGTTGAATACATCGGGGTGTGCTTTTTCGATTTCGTCGAACAACACCACGGTGTAAGGACGCCGCCGCACGGCTTCAGTCAGCTGACCGCCTTCGTTATAGCCAACATAACCTGGAGGGGAACCAATCAGCTTGCTGACGGTGTGACGCTCCATGTATTCGGACATATCTAAGCGGATCATCGCTTCTTCGGAACCGAAGAAGTAAGCAGCTAAAGACTTCGCCAACTCGGTTTTACCTACACCAGTAGGCCCAGAGAAGACAAAGCTAGCTATGGGTCGATTAGGATTCTTCAAACCGACACGAGCGCGGCGAATTGCCCGTGAAACTGCCTTCACAGCTTCGTCTTGACCAATTAAACGCTGGTGCAAGGTGTCTTCCATGTGCAGCAGCTTTTCAGATTCAGATTCGGTGAGTTTGTTCACCGGTACTCCAGTCCAGGAAGCGACAATGTGAGCAATGTCTTCTTCTGTAACTACAGGTTCTTCACCTTCTGTGCCAGTTGCATTGGTCTTGCTTTGAGCGATCGCCCGGATTTCGGCTTTGATTTCCATTTCGCGATCGCGCAATTCTCCAGCTTTGTCAAAGTCTTGAGAGCGCACCGCGTCATCTTTTTCTTTTAATATCTGACGCAGTTCTTTGTCTAACTCTTTGGCTGCGGGTGGCAGTTGGGAGTTAATCAAGCGCACTCTAGAACCAGCTTCATCAACTAAGTCGATAGCTTTATCTGGGAGGAAGCGATCGCTAATGTAACGGTCTGACAATTTCGCCGCCGCCACCAATGCTTCGTCGGAGATTTTCAGTTTATGGTGTTGCTCGTAGCGTTCGCGCAGACCATATAAAATTTCAATTGTTTCATCAACTGTGGGTTCGCCAACCATTACTGGTTGGAAACGTCGCTCTAGAGCTGCATCTCGCTCGATGTGCTTCCGGTATTCATCTAGGGTTGTAGCACCGATACACTGCAACTCACCTCTGGCCAAAGCTGGCTTGAGGATATTTGCTGCGTCTATAGCACCTTCTGCTGCCCCAGCACCAATTAAGGTGTGTACCTCATCAATCACGAGAATGACATTACCCGCCGAGCGGATTTCATCCATGATTTTTTTCAAGCGTTCTTCAAATTCACCCCGGTATTTGGTTCCTGCTACGAGCAAACCAATATCCAGTGTGACAACGCGTTTATCTTCAAGGATGTCAGGGACATCTTTGGTGGCAATGCGTGAAGCTAAACCTTCAGCGATCGCTGTTTTACCAACCCCTGGTTCCCCAATCAGCACTGGGTTATTTTTAGTCCGGCGACCCAATATCTGAATCACCCGCTCAATTTCTTTAGCCCGTCCCACCACTGGATCGAGCTTATTGTCCATTGCCATCTGAGTCAGGTTTGAGCCAAATTCATCCAGAGTCGGGGTTTTTGTGCGCCCGGATGAACCGCCTGGTGAAACTTCGGCAGTTTCTCCCAACATACGGATGACTTGGGTTCTTACCTTAGATAGATCCACACCGAGGTTTTCTAGCACCCTGGCTGCGACGCCTTCCCCTTCGCGGATTAGGCCCAACAGCAGATGCTCGGTGCCAATGTAGTTATGCCCCAGTTGGCGTGCTTCCTCCAAGGAGAGTTCTAAAACTCGCTTTGCCCGTGGCGTAAACGGAATTTCCACAGCAACAAAGCCTGATCCCCGTCCTATAATTTTTTCAACTTCAATTCGGGCATCTTTGAGATTGACGCCCATTGATTTCAGCACCTTGGCAGCCACTCCAGTGCCTTCGCCAATCAGACCCAGGAGGATCTGCTCGGTTCCAACAAAGTTGTGACCTAAACGGCGGGCCTCTTCTTGGGCCAGCATGATTACCTTAATGGCTTTTTCTGTGAAGCGCTCAAACATGGCTTTATCCCATCATCTGCGGTCGTGCCGGTATGCTGATTTTAGCACAGGCAAAGCTTTTGGATGCCTGTATAACAGATTATAGACATCCTGAAGCTATGACTTGAGTTGATGGGCTAATTGTTAACTATTAACTACTTTTATCTGGCTAGTGTACTGAGGAGCTTTAGTTCACCAGCCTTTTTGGGATTTATTACAAACAGTTCACTGCTTACATTGAGAGTTGATTTATTCAATCCCAAACATCTATATGTAACATCCACTTTCTTTAATGTCAAGCATAAAAAATATTGCATAGTTTTTGCTTATACTTATTGGTTATAAAATTAAATATTTAAATATAGATAAGCGCAGCAAAGTTACATTTTTTTGCTGAAGCCGACCGCAAGCCCCAATAATTCAAAATTTGTAATCCTTTGCTATTAAGAGTTATGCATTGACAAGAACAAATGATATAGATTTGAAAAAATACATCTGTCGTAAGAAGTATTATTAATTGGTGTTAACTTAAGACCAAATCTCTGTGAAGGAGGCAAAAATTTAGAACGGGATTCAACCCCATCTAATTCCAAGCCACCAAATCGAAGATTTTGGTGGAGGACTTAAACCTCTGATGCTCTGGTCACAGCAGCCTCCACGTTAGGCATTCTTTGTCTCCAACTGGGAAGGAGACGACAAGGATGAATCCCCAACTACTTAAAAAGCAAGTGCCAAGAGGATTTGTTTAGGCGATCGCTAACAATGGAATACCATTGGTCTAAAGTTGCTTTAAATTTGCGGTGTTGTAAATCTGGCAGCCAAAGGATTAAAGCATCTTCATCGTTATCTTGGTAGTAACGCCGCCGCCGCCCAGCTGTTTTGAAGCCAAATTTTTGATATAAAGATATTGCCGCCAAGTTGGAAGCTCGAACTTCGAGAGTAGCTCGCTCCATTTTGCGATCGCAAGCTGTCTTAATGAGTGAATATAATAAAGCCGCACCCAAACCTTGACGATGATATTGAGGATGAACCGCCAAAATTGTAATGTGGGCTTCCTCTAAAATTGACCAAAAGCAACCCATTCCTAGCAAACTTGTGCTGGAGGACGGGGAAAATAAACCGAGTATATCGCTGTTAGGGCTGTCCAATTCTCGTTTGTAGCCCTCTAGAGTCCAAAGTCCGCCAAAACAAGCTTGATCAAGTTCCAGTATTGCACTGAGATTATCTGGTGTCAGTAATTTAATTTCTAAGTCTAATGAAATCACATTTATTGAATAACGTTACAAACCCTTTGTACACTGGGAATTGGGAGACAAACTCAAAGCCCGCAATTTGAACAAGGAACACTTTTATAGTTATGGTATCGACTCACCCCACTGGGGTTCAACATTCTGGAAGTCAATATTTACCTCAAAGGCACGACACCAAGGCAAATCCATCGCCTAATCAAGAACTTTTACCCTTAACTGCCAGAGTCCATAATCATGACTCCCTGGAAATTGGTGGGTGTGATGTCACAACCCTAGTTGAGCAGTTTGGTTCACCTTTATATATTTTAGATGAAGAAACCTTACGTTCAGCTTGTCAACAATACCGAGATGCTTTCAAGCAATATTACAAGGGTGAATCTCAAGTATTGTATGCCTCAAAAGCTTGGAATTGTTTAGCCGTTTGTGCGATCGCCGCGTCTGAAGGTTTAGGAATTGATGTTGCATCAGGCGGTGAACTTTACACCGCGCTGCAAGCAGGTGTCAATCCTGATAAAATCTATCTTCATAACAACAATAAATCTCGTGAAGAACTGATTTTTGCTATAGAATCCGGTTGCACCATTGTGGTAGATAACTGGCACGAGTTACGCACTATAGTAGAAATTGTGGAGAAGTTGTATACAACTCTACAAAAACCTCGAATTATGCTGCGGTTGACTCCAGGTATCGAATGTCATACGCACGAATATATCCGCACGGGACAACTAGATAGTAAATTTGGCTTTGATCCCAATCAGCTAGACGAATTGTTTACTTTTGTAAGCAAGCAATCTGGTCTTAACTGCGTAGGGTTACATGCTCATATTGGTTCCCAAATTTTTGAACGCCAACCGCATCGAGATTTAGCCGCTCTGATGGTGCAGTGGTTGCGAGAAGCAGCAAAGTATGATTTAAAACTGACAGAATTAAATGTCGGTGGCGGTTTAGGGATTAAGTATATAGAATCAGACGATCCCCCCAGCATTGAAGAGTGGGTGAAGCCAATTTGTGAAGTAATCCAAGAAGCTTGTGCAGCCGAAAATTTACCTTTGCCAAAATTATTGTGTGAACCTGGGCGATCGCTAATTGCCACAGCTTGCGTTACTGCTTATACTATTGGTTCATCCAAAGTTATTCCAGAAATTCGTACCTATGTAGCGATCGATGGGGGAATGTCTGACAATCCCCGCCCGATTACTTACCAATCAGTTTATCGGGCAGTTGTTGCCAATAAAATGTCTTCTCCTTTAAGTCAAACAGTCACAATTGCTGGTAAACATTGTGAATCAGGAGATATTCTGATTAAGAATGCACTACTTCCAAAGACTGAACCAGGAGATATTCTCGTAGTTATGGGAACTGGTGCGTACAATTACAGTATGGCATCTAACTACAACCGCTTACCCCGACCGGCAGCAGTCGTAGTAGCGAATGGCGAAGCAAATTTAATTTTGCAACGTGAAACTTATCAAGACTTAATTCGGCAAGATCGCCTACCAGAAAGACTAAAAAAATAGTCATTTTTCCTTGGTCATTAGGAGCCACTGCGTTGCGGTGAGTCCGGCGCTGTAGGCGGGTTTACCGCCGTAGGCGACTGGCATTAGCGTAGCGGTAGCGACGTTAGGAGCGTCACCCGGAGGGGGGTTCCCCCGTTAAAGCAAGTGGCGTTCATTAGCCAGGAACTAATAACTAATGACTAATGACTAACTGTAATTAGAGGCAAAAGTGTAATCCAGATGTCATGAGAGATTGGTGGAAGCAATGGCTGATAAACCTGGGATGGTCACAGTCCTTGCTACTTGGGACTCTGGATATTGTGTTAGTGCTGGCGCTGACGTACATGATACTAGTTATTATTAGTGAGCGCCGAACACTATGGATGGTGAGGGGATTCATTATCTTAATGCTAGCCTCAGCACTAAGTGGCAGCTTAGGACTACCTCTGCTAAGTTTTGTACTAGAAAAACTGGTGATTGGTTGTGCTGTAGCGATGGCAGTTGCTCTACAGTCAGAGTTTCGGCGGTTTTTGGAGCAATTAGGGCGTGGCGAATTCCGTCAGCTGTTTCAACCCGATCGGCTGGCAATCCCCAAATCTGATAGTGTAATTGATGAAATTGTTGAGGCCGTTAAAGAATTGTCAAAAAACCGCATTGGAGCTTTACTAATTGTGGAAACCACAGGGCCAATTGATGAGCGAGATTTTTCTGTGCCAGGAGTAAAGCTAAATGCGGAGGTTTCTAAAGAACTAATCCAGACAATTTTTCAGCCGAAAACTTTGTTACACGATGGGGCAACATTGATTCGTGGATCACGGATCATCTCATCAGGTATAATTTTACCACTTTCGGGACGCACAGCCTCTCGCCAGTTGGGAACACGCCATCGGGCGGCAATGGGAATTACTGAGCGGGTCGAAAATTGCATTTGTGTCGTTGTTTCTGAAGAAACGGGTTCCATTTCCTTAGCGGAACGGGGAACCTTAAATAGACCCCTGACGATTAGGAAACTGAAAGAGTCATTAGAGGCTCTTTTATCCCCAACCGTAGATAGGGAAGCTGTTGCTCCTGGTCTATTGAGTTTTGTTCGTCAGACAGGTGGGAAGGCACTAGCACTGGTTTCACGTTTACTCGGATTACCATCGACCGCTTCTCGAGATAAAAAATGACAGCACAACAAACTAAACTGCAAGATTTGCCTACTGACTTAAAACGAGAACAATTGCCGCAGCACGTTGCGGTGATTATGGATGGTAATGGTCGATGGGCTAAACGTCAGGGTTTACCACGGATTATGGGTCATAAGCGAGGAGTAGATGCTCTTAAGGATTTACTTCGCTGTTGTCAAGATTGGGGAATTCAGGCGCTAACGGCTTATGCTTTTTCAACAGAAAACTGGAAAAGGCCGCAGGAAGAGGTAGATTTTTTGATGACTCTGTTTCAAAGAGTTTTGCGCCAAGAATTGCGGGAAATGATCGAAGAGAATGTTCAAATTAAGTTTGTGGGAAATTTACAGGCCCTGCCACAATCGCTTCAAAAAGAAATATCCCGTTCAATGGCAGAAACCCATGATAATCGAGGTATCCGGTTTTCTGTAGCAACTAATTATGGCGGACGGCAGGAGATTATACAAGCTTGTCAGGCGATCGCCAAACAAGTTCAGGAAGGTCTGCTACAACCCGATGAAATTAATGAACAGGTATTTGAGAGCCACTTGTACACAGCAGGAATTACTGACCCAGATTTGTTAATCCGCACCAGTGGAGAAATGCGCCTCTCAAATTTCCTTCTCTGGCAAATGGCTTATGGAGAAATTTACATTACAGATGCTCTCTGGCCCGATTTTGACCGGGCTGAGTTTCACCGCGCCTTATGTGCCTACCAACAACGCGAACGGCGATTTGGAAAAGTGTAAAATAATACATTTATTAAGTCAGTAGGATGTGTTGGCGAAGCTACAAGATTGGCGATCGCACTACAATTTAATAAACTCAATGATGGCTATTGATATGGTATCGATTCCTATCACCCTGGAACAACTCATTACGGCTGTGCAACAGTTGCAACCAGAGGAACGGGCAGAGGTTGCCAGAGCTTTGATTTTGGTGGATTTACGTTCAGATTTGAGGGCTTTAATTCAAGAACTTTATGCTCAACCCTCAGTTGATGAGATTACAGACGATAATATCATGGCTGAAATTAAGGCTGTGCGCCAGCAATCTCACCAAACATGACGTTTCGAGTGGTTATCGACACCAACATTTGGATTCGTATTTTGCTTAGAGGGCGAGTTACATTGCCCATATTGGAGGCATTTAATGAAGACAAATTTCAGTTGGTGATGAGTCAACCTTTAATGGAAGAACTCCATTTAGTTTGGAATCGCCCCCGCTTAAGAGAACGGATTAACCCAAATATTGCTAATCAACTTGAACAGCAGTTTCAATACCGAGCAATATGGATTGAGTTGGAAACGGTTCCACCTAATTGTCGAGATCCCAAAGATTTAGCTGTGCTTGCTACGGCTATTGATAGCCAAGCTGAGATTATTGTGTCTGGGGATGATGATTTACGTGCTGATGATGAGTTGAGGGAAATAATGGCAACTTATGGCATCCGATTGCTGGGTGTTCATTCTTTTTTGAACGTGATTGCGGCTTGATTTCCGTACCTTTTGACGGTGAGCTGGACTCAGCACTTCATCTATGGCCCAGAAAATACCGCTTGTTCTATATCATCCCGACTAAGAGAATACTTGAATGAACGTTGGATATCTTGTCCATTTTCCCCAGATTGGACATATCGCACTACGATTTGCTCAACATCAAGCCATAGTTCAGCTTTCCAACTAGGGCGCTGTATATGCCAGCAATGCCTCTGTGTATCGTCTTGTTGACAGCCTTGGTCTTTTAGCCACTGTTCAATTTGTGGCAGGGGATGATTATATAAGGGGGTATCAGAGGGAAGAAGAGGCATAGGAATTTTGGATTTTAGATTTTGGACTTCGGCTACGCTCAGTCGAACGATTTTTGATTAGGAAATTTTTTAGTTTTTAATTACTATAGGGATAATTAGTTGTAATACATGGTTAATTTGCTGTTGTACAGATGGAGTTGGCTGTAACAAAGGCGAATGGATCGCAGCCTCACCACGAGTTAAGCCAATAGTAATTGCTAGTACCAGACAACCTACAAATGTTAACACCAGCATAAATAAAGCAAAAATTTCACCAGATGAGAGGGGGCGATCGCTCGCATCGAGGTAAGCTGATTTTGACCAGTCATGAGAATGCGAAACGGGGCGGTTCAAGTCAGGGGGTGGTTGAACCACCACAAAGCGAGAATAGCCAATTTTTGAATCATAGCCCAAGCGCCGTTCTGGATGGCTAAGGGTAGCGTAGGCTTCGTTGATTTGCTGAAATTTGGGAGTAGCGATCGCAGTAGGCAAATCTGTAGTATCAGGATGATAGCGTTTGCTCAGTTCCCTATAAGCACGACGAATGTCCATTACCGATGCTGAGGGATGCAGTCCTAGCAGGGAGTAATAAGTTGGTTTACTGCTTTGTGGCATTGCCCCGTTGTCATTCACGGCTGTTTGAGTCACCTTGCTCAAAGATATTTTTTATATTCTAAATCCTTTGTGATTAGCGAACACGGAAGAAGGCAGAGCAGGTCAAGTATTTGATAAAATATTTTATAAAGCATTGAATTAAATGCGATGGATATCAAAATTAATCTCGAAAATATTCAAACTCTCACCGATTTCAAACGCAATGCCAAGGATTACCTAGAGCGGATCAAGTCCACAAAGTCGCCACTTGTACTAACTGTAAACAGGGTAAGAGCATCTCAATCAGGCTTGACATAAGGAATTAGAAGAATCTAATGTATTGTTAATGAAACAACTGAGAACCTGAATCATATAATTGTTATCC
>NZ_JACJQM010000094.1:0-18024 GCF_014696655.1 Nostoc sp. FACHB-888
ATCATAGCTACAAAACTGATTCTGCCTTCGCTTCTGACTGGATTATTCGTAACGTGTGAAGCTAGTTATGCTTAAGGGACTTCCAGAAAATAAACTATTCCATTACCAATAATGATAATCATTTTAGAGGGGAATGAAGGGGCTGCCGTCGGCAGCCCCTTCATTCCCCTTTTGTAGTAATTTAAATAATGACGCTTGTTTTTGAGTGTGGTAACTGATGGCCATAGTATTAACTGATTCCCTCAAAAAGTTGTTGATTGAAACTGCATTTCAATTAAAAGGTGCAGCAAAACGCAAATTTATGGCACAGACAGTTCAGGGCTTAGGTTTAGGAGGGCAAAGGCTTGCACAATCAGAATTAGGATGGAATCGAGATACTATTAGGAAAGGAATAAGAGAATTAGAAAGTGGTATTACTTGTGTTGATAACATGAGTGGCAAAGGACGTTATAAAGCAGAAGAACACTTGCCAAATCTTTTAGAAGATATAAAAAATATAGTAGATTCGCAAAGTCAAACTGATCCTAGTTTTAAAAGTCAAAGACTATATAGTAGACTCAGTGCAGCCGAAGTCAGAAAGCAATTAATTGAAAAATATGGTTATAGCGATGAAAAGTTACATACATCAGAAACAATTCGAGTCAAATTAAATAATTTAGGTTACAAGCTCAGAAGGGTAAAGAAAGTTCAACCTCAAAAAAAATCCCACAAACTGATGCAATCTTTGAGCAACTAGACATAGTAAACAAAGACGCTTCGGAAGATAAGAGTGTTTTACGTCTCAGCATGGACGGAAAAGCCCGAGTTAAGATTGGCTCATTTGATCGAGGGGGTAAAAGCAGGGATGGAGCGAAAGCTGATGACCATGATTATAATCCAAAAACAACTGTAACTCCTTATGGTATATTCCTTCCAGAGCTTGATGAGCTATTTTTGTACTTTACAGAATCAAAAGTTACCAGTGATTTTATTGTTGATGTTTTAGAAGATTTTTGGTTAGGAGAAAAACATCGCTTTTCGCAAATTAAAACATTACTTCTCAATCAAGATAATGGTCCGCAGAATAGCTCTCGGCGTACCCAATTTATGAAACGTATAGTAGAGTTTGCTCACAAGTATCAACTAAATATACGTTTAGCTTACTATCCTCCATATCATAGTAAATATAATCCGATAGAAAGGACATGGGCAATACTAGAGAATCATTGGAATGGCAGCATTTTAGATGAAGTTGAGACGGCTTTAAAGTTTGCTAGTACTATGAAATGGAAAGGTTCTCATCCAGTAGTTAAGCTAGTACACGAAACTTATGAGAATGGGGTAAAGCTTACAAAAAAAGCTATGGCTCAAATTGAAAAACAGATTGAGCGGCTAACCGATTCTAATCATGAAGTTTTCCAAAATTTAGGTAATTGGTTTATTGATATTTGTTGTAGTAAGACAAAAGTTATTTGATTTTAATAACAGCATTTATTTAGCTACAAAACATACTAATTTTACACTGTTTAACTTCAAAGCAGACGACAAGTGTATAGATTCTTCATGCATAGATGAGTGGGGAGAAAAGGGGTTGCCCTCGGCAACCCCTTTTCTCCCCCTTAAAATGATTATCATTCTTGAGAAAACCTGTCTCTTGTTTTTCTTGGAATAATTTATTCTTTGGAAGTCCCTTAAAGCTTGAATAGCAATAATTCCTACTGCATAAATATCGCTACTAAATTGCGGGACTTGATTGAATTGTTCACTACTCTTGGATATATCCCATCCTCTCAAGGGTTGCAAACACATAACTCTTTTTTAGACTGACTCAAAACAGGTCTGCAAGCGTATCAGTAATAGTAGCTTGAAACTCCTGTTTTTTGCGGTTATCGTCGTACTTCAGAACAGTATTAATATTGGCGTGCCTGCTAAACTTTTGCACCTTTTGGTAATCGCCCTCAAAAACTTCAGTGGCCTTAGTAATCGCACTATGCCGAATGCGGTGCGGCGACATCTTCTTAGGAATGCCAGCTTGTTGTGCCAAAGTATCCACCAACTTGCGGATAAATTCCCCAGTCAACCGCTTCCCCTTAAAATGTTCAACCAGTGCCACAAACAGAGGCTCATTTGATTTAGCGTTAGTGCGTCTGCTGGCAATCAACCAGTCAGCAATCGCCGCTATGGTTTTGCGGCTGAGTTTGATAGTTTCCTTTTGCGTCCCCCGACCCTTGCCCAAGATAGCGATAGTGCCACCGCTGGCGTTAAAGTCGCCGATATTAAGTTGACATATCTCATTCCGCCGCAGCGCATTGTCCCACAACAGCCGCATAATCGCATAATCACGCTTGCCGGTGACAGTATTAGTGTCAATCAGCTTCATCATGCTGCCGATCGCCTCCGGTGCTACACCACTGGTATCCCGATAAGCCTTGATTTTTTCTGCACTGACATCATCCAGCACAAAATTACACACCCCTAACACCCTACCTACCTGCACCAAAGACTTGATTGCAGACAACCTCCGGTTAACAGTCGCCTCCGATAGTCCTTTATTCATCAGGCTTTCTTTATACTGACTGACAACATTAATCGCCTGCCCTTGCTCTAACTTCAGGAACTGTGCTACCAAAGAAGGCGTGGGCGGCTGATGGGCAACATGATCGAAAAAATCCTGCAAATCTCTGGCATAGGCTCTCTGAGTATTAGGAGATCGCTTCCCCAACAACAACCGCGCCATCACATCCGGTGCTGTGGATAACGTCGCTGAGTCCAGCGGTACAAGCGTATTATCTTGAGAAAGGATTTCCCCCTCAGAGGTGATAGTTGTATCCATCCATAATATCCTTCGGCTGTGTACAGTTGCTCAAACCTGCATTATCGCAACTTTGCAATAGCGCCTGATGCCATGTCAATACCGATCGTGACAATCAGTTAGATATGGTTCATGATGTCGAACATTCTTGTTTAATACGAATTGTTATTTTAGCAATTAACAATCCCCCCGCAGTCAGCGCTTTCCAGTTTTCTCAATCAACAATTAAGCAAAGCTTATCAATCCCCAACACGGCAGAATCAGCCTTTCCACGTTTATTCATAACACTGGCTTATACTGCCCTATCCACAAGCTTTTCGTGCTTGTGGAAAGCAATTCACCGCAAGCATAATGGAATATATTGCTCCTTGTAGTGCTACATTCAGCCAAAGTTAGCACTACAGGTAGTGAAGTGTTCTTGTTGCGCTAAATTCAGCCAAACAAAAGCCCCGCATTCATATATATCTTGGTAGGGGCATTGATATCATGATTGATATCATCAGTTCAGCTCTCTTGAAAAGCGATCGCCCCAATCAAAAAACCCTCTTTTATGGAGAGTAGCGCAGGCACGAATTTTTCCCGTTTTGGGAAAGCGATCGCTGTCTTCATTTCTCCTTGCTGTTTTATCTATTGGATTTTTAATGCTGATTTAGTCAACTACATTGAATAAATCTATGATTAGCAATCGCGTGGCACTACAAATTCACTGCTTGCTCCGGCGTAGCTCCAAAAAGTAGACATCGCTCAACTGGGAGCATCCCCGAACATGATCACCAAAAGTTTAGGAATTTAAATGAAGATTACACTGCCATTTAGTCAAACTATAATTACTTAAAAATAAATCTGTAAAGCTAATTCATCCTCAGTTTATACTTACGCTCAACTGAGGATGAATTAGCTTTTTATGATGCCCTGCATTTAAATAACACTTCTGTGCAAGCATTAGGCGATAAAATACTTACTTGCATTGCTCGTGACTTATGGCGAATCTATTTACGGTTTCTTAGCGGCAATTGCTTTAATTTCTTGAGATGACAATACCCGTTTGTCAAGTCGGACAAAGCCTATTTGACCATTAAAAAAGCCTGGCCAACCTGGATTATCAGAGCGTCTCCCAATGACTAAGGGTTTGGAGTTAGAAAGAGAACCTCTTCTTGTTGGATTAAATCGCTCGCCAACGATTTCTACTCCATCAAGATACCAACGACCGCCATCCGGTTGGTCGCGGTCTACAGTCACCGCTACATGGTGCCAATTGCCATCGGCGATTGAGATATTACTTACATAGTTTGTAAATTGATTTCCCACTCCATCTGCTAATTGAAGCAACAAATTACCATTCGAGTTAGACAGCGAATACCCTTGTACTGGCCCTGTTGTCTCAACTCGTTTGTCTAAAATGACTTCAAGTCCGCTAGTACTAGTCGTTTTGACCCAGGCAGAAATGCTCAAGTCTCCCGTGCCAAAGTTTAGGTTCTCGTTCTTGGGGATTTCAAGAAAGTCGCTTGTACCATTAAAGGATGCGATGGTATCTAAAATAGGTGTTCCTATAACCGGAATACCTGTAAGCGTGACTGGATCTCTGGTTTGGCCTGGAAGTACGATGCCATTAGCTTCTGGAAACTCTACGAACCCTACTTCTGGTGTTGGTGGTAAATCTGTAGCGGTTAGCTGTTCTAATGGTATCTTAGTAGCACTCCGCAGAACTCTAGTGTTAGATACGGTTACTGAATCAAAGTTTGACGCAGTATTGGTGAAGCGTATTGTCGGAGTTTGACCGCGCTTGATTGGGAATTCAGTCCAGTTAACTATAGCCACACCTGGTCGTTCAGGATTTCTCTGTTCGCTGAAAACTACCAAAAATTCATCAGGAGTATCTTCTTGAGGTATAGCTCCTCTTAGTTCTATTTCAGGAGACGCCATTGGATTGCGTTGAGAGAAACTACGAGTACGTCCGTTGTTTACCAAGGTAAAAAATGATCTGTCGAATCCAGGATTTAGTTTTCCGATTGATTCAACTGTCAGTTCATACCCGTAGTGAAACAACACACAACTTTGAAAAGCACAACGTCCGTAATTAGTGGACTCATTTAACTTAAGCGCGGGAGGATTAAACGCATTAGGAGAAATACCAAATATTAAATCTTTAGTGTTATCCGTATCTGAGAATGTACCAATTATTTCGCTACCCGTAAAACTCTTACTAGTGATGCTTCTCGCAACAGGAGGGTCAAGCTGAGATGCTATCGGAAGTAAATCCTGACGACTGTTACCGTAAGGAGTTATAAATGGATTGAAAAAAATATTGGTACCACCAAGGTCACCAATCTTAGACTCGTCAATTTTTGTTCGATGGATTCCACCAATACTTAATAATATAAGTGTTGTATCGCCTGGAAATTGCTTTTGTAAGTAAGCCGAATCGATAATCACATCCATATTTATTGTAATTGGTGTTGTTTCGCGTGGGGGTACTTGTGCAATCACTGAGGATACCGAAACCATCGCGGAACCCATTAAAACCACAAAACCTAGCTGCTTCCCAAACCGTTTGATAAATTGCATACCTTAATCTCCATTAAAAACAAACAAAGATGAACTGTAGAGTTTCGCTATTGAGGATGTTGATTTTTCCAAACTACCTAGACGCACAAGACAAATACACCAGTATTAGATACTGGAGCCATAGTTTGAAGCTCTATAGTTTCAAAGAATTAGTTGTGTTGCCGAGTGTATTATGAGTGTGACAACTTGATATTAGCAGTATGTATAGATTTTAGATAGTACTTAACTAAAAAAAATAATTTCTTTCAAAAAATATTTCTTTTATTCTGACTCAGCCTTGGTTACAGCATTTTAAAGCAATTTTAAAATCATCCCGCCAATAATGAGTAAGTGCTTTTTACTACAATTTTTAGGTAAAGTAACTATACTCTGAGCAGTCGAGCCTACTGCTAGGGAGCTTTGACCGTTGCAGTAACATTAGGCTCTGAACCAGTAAGGAGATCGATTGACAGTGTGGGATTAGATAAGGTTGCCATATTTATCTCTTGAACTACTTACATTTTGATATCAGCCCAAAACTCAAATTTTTTGCAGGAATTTAAATTTATTACAAAAATCTGCATACGAATTCTTAAACTACCGTAATTAGATTTTTTACTCTCATGGCAAATATCTATACCTCTCTATACACCAGTCTGTACAAGGCTTGAGGGCTACTCCAAGTAGTGCCAACTTGATTGCTGATTTTTAGCATTACCTTTGGGATAGCTGCGGTGAAGCGATCGTCTACGGTGCGATAAATTCAGCTTCATGAATCGCACACTTGTAAATCCTTATATCAATTAAATTACCATATTGATGAAACAGGTACTGGGCTGGCATATTCCAGCAATCGTTCCCACCCCCAGACCCATGCAGTTTTTACTAGGATCTCTTTACCGTTGGTGAATTTGATAAATTCTCTCCCACCATCAAAAAATACATCAACAACCAACTGATTCCGCACATCGCGTCCCCACATTTTTTCTGCCGCATTCCACCAGCGTTGCCCAGGCGATTCAAACATAGGCAGTTCTAAATATTCATCACGCCATGCTTTAGGCTTCCAATTATCCTGTAGCGCACGGATTAATAAGGCGTTGGAGAAAATCTCTTTCTCGTGTTCACTCAGCCACAGAGCATATTCAATTGCAGATCGCAAGGCATCCTCTAAGTCATAAGAACAACCTTCAAGTGCATCTTGGACTTCAGCATCTGCAAAATTAACACCGATAGTTACCAGCGCTGGTTCATATTTTTTAAATACCTCGTACTCAACCGATTCCTTTTCCCAAAACCACATAGCAGTATACCCCTAACTATGTTGAACTCCATTTATAGTAGATTACTATCATAATTATTTTGTAACAAGAGATTTAGTTAAAAACAAGATTATGTACCTTAAAGATTTATCTGACTTGGAAAAACATAGCAATAAATTTGGAATGATTCAACTTGATTTTAGCCGCAAGGTAGATTTTCTCATCTCCCTATTGGCTTGAAATTAAAAGACTTGTTAGGGAGTAGTGAGCGAACGCTAGTATATTGTTTCTAAACTCTAATTTAAACAGATGATAACAAGCGATGATTCCACTACCGGACATCTTACTATCTTCAGCGTTGAATGATGATGCTCTGTTAAAAGAATGATAACTCCACAAAAGTTTTCTCGTTTTAATAGAGATTTTTTTTGTTTTATTTTCAAAATGAGAATTGCTGGCTTTCCATCTACTGGCTTAATTATCCCATATAATACTCGGTTCACTTACGCCGCGCTGTACTAGTAACTTGATGAATTGTTTATAAACCATATTCTGTAATATTCTCATTGACTGAAGATTATTGTGTAAAAACTCTTAGGAATTAAATTAATTTTAAAGTTTCGATGAACAGATTTTAAAATTGTATACGAGAACCCAGCGAGATGTTACAAAAGATATTATGACTTTTCAATGACTCGGATCAAGCAAGTAAGTAAGAAAATTTACCAATGTGATATTTTCAAATGGGTTTATACAGGTAATAAATACGAGTCGTTTACATTGAGGAAAAATCAATCGCTAAAAAATTATATACATCGACCGAAAATAGTGAAAATAACTGAGGCTCACAAGCATTGAGGTCTGATCTTGAAAAGGTTTTTATTTGTTGGTGGCGTGCTGCTAATTCTTTTTGTTTATTTTGGTTTAAACTATTCTGGCTTCTGTTTTGCAGAAAAACGTTACCTAAGTAATGAAGAAAAAATTAGAGCAGAATTTGATTACCAAAATAGCCGCAATATATTACCGATAGAAAACTTCCCAGTTCCCAAGCACATCAAGTATAAAAGCTTTGATGAATATATAGCATTGTATCCAGAATGCTGTTCCGTCAATCCTGGCGGACCTTATGAAGTTTCTCCTGAAAAATTTCTCGATCGCATTCTTGGATATAATTCGGGCGATATTGTAGTGATTAATTTCCATGCACGTTATTTGAATAAAAACGGCAAGATCGAAACAGTAGAAACTCGCCTTGAAAACTACTCGGGGAACTGCGGTGGTCTTCCATGAGCAATTCCTCAAACCTGAAACAAAAAGTATCGGAGAAAAATTATGGTTCAACTAAATGTAAACAACATAACAAATCAATATTTATACGGACAATTAACCACTCCAACAAATCTTGCAGATGAGAGTTTGATTCGCCCTAAAGATGCTACTACAACGGTTGAAGTAGGTGTAGTAGAGTTTATGGCAACAGGTGCTGGCAGATTTGCTGTTGGAAGTCAGTTTACTCTAGTACAAAGATTTTTTGCTCCCTTTTTAACGTCGCCAACAGTTCCTCCTGGCACATATACCAAAGCAGAACTAGGAGTAATTGCTGGATTGGGTAAATTTAGTTGGGAGATGCAACAGTACAACTGGGAGGATGATATTGATGATTATTTTGATCGAGTTTGGGTATATAACTCGATGGAGTTTTCAATTTCTGAAGATGCAGTATTTATTGTTGAAGCTGATGGTAGTAAAAGAATAGAAAATTTTGCCGCTTTTCCTCGGCTAACTGTTAACGAAAATTTCGATGTAGGTTCGAATGATGGCTTTACGAAAATAGCTAACATAGTTGCCAAACCGTATGTAGATCCTTGGGGGATCGGTCGAATAGTTAATATTGATTTCCGCGATTTTGAATTAATTCCCAGAACTACCTACACCTCACAAGATTTTGCTGACGACCTCACTAGAAGCGCTGATTGGTTTGTTTCTATTCCAGAAGCAATAGCTAAAATTGCGTTGGGTCAGGATGATTTCGTAGATGGATTATTTGACGATGGTGTAACGAAATTTTTAGATGGGAATAAACCCATTATTTATGGATCTCCAGATGCCGATAATCTTATCGCCTCAAATATTGACTTTATCAGCAAGCCTCCACCATTTGGACTCAATGAAGCTCCACTACTTGCTCCTTTTAGAGGCAACGGACTTGTCTTGATTGCTGGTAATGGAAATGATACCGTCAAAGGCTCAGATCGAGACGATCGAATACTTGGCGGCGAGGGTAACGATAACCTTGATGGCGATCTTGGCGACGATATTTTCGTCGGTGGTGCTGGCAATGACACTATAGAAGGCGGTTCTTTTCTGTTCGGACTCTTTCAAGGAACGGATACTGCCGTTTACGGAGGCGCACTGTCCGAGTATGATATTGAATTTTTACCAGATGACTCAATTCGGATCTCGGATAAAGTCGCAGGTCGAGATGATTCTGATACGCTCAAGGGTGTTGACATTGCGAAATTTTCGGACAAATCAATCAACCTTGCGTCAGGGCAGGACATCGCCTTCGTCATAGACACAACTGGCAGCATGTTCGATGACATCGACGCGATCAAAGCCAGCGCCAGTAACATCATCGATGCGATCTTCGATAGCGAGCGTGGCTTTCTTAATTCTCGGATCGCTGTGGTCGGATACAACGATCCTGCAACAAATACTTTCCTTTCCTTCACCGATCAGCCAAAGATCGATGATCGAAAGACCGCAGCTCTCAACGCGATCAACAGCATCTCGGTCGGCGGTGGTGGCGACTTTCCCGAGGCGGTAAATGCCGGACTGATCCGCGCGCTCTCTGGTGGTGCCGGAGAGTGGCGAGAAGAAGCGGTCGCTCGGCGGATCATCCTGTTCGGCGACGCGCCGCCCAACGACACTGATCTTCGCGCACAGGTACTTGAGCTTGCATCCAATGTTGGAACTTCTTTCTCCAGCAACAGCCTCATGTCAATGTCGATCGCAGGCGATATCGAAACTAGTAGCGTCGCAAGCGGCCTTGCCGTGACGCGGTTCGCTGTGACGGCAATGGATACCGACGGCGCTCCAGTTATAATTCCGGTCGAAATCTTCACTGTTCTGATTGGCAACGACCCGACCACGACCGCCGATTTTGAAAGCCTCGCCGCTGCAACCGGCGGCAAGACTTTTAACGCGGCTAATGCTTCTGAGGTGGTCGATACGCTGATCGCAGCCATTAAGACACCGATCAATACAACACCGATCAATAAAACTCCGATCACCCAAGATGATATAGCAACCACCCAACAAAACACGGCAGTGAACGTACCTGTGTTAATCAATGACAGTGACTCAGATGGTGATGCCTTAGCCATCAAGAGCTTCACTCAGGGCAGTAATGGAATGGTTACTCTGAATGACAACGGTACATCCGGCGACACCACCGACGATTTCCTCGTTTATACCCCAGCTACCCAATCAGATCCCAGTATCGGGTTTATTGACAGCTTTCAATATACCCTCTCCGATGGAAACGGTGCAACATCCACCGCAGAGGTGACCGTCGCAGTCGGGAAAATCGAAAATGGCGGCAATGGCAACGATACCCTCATCGGCACTCCTGGCAACGACCGACTCTTGGGCGGCAATGGCAACGATATCCTCGAAGGTGGTTTAGGAGATGATTCCCTCGATGCTGGTCTTGGTGACGATACCCTCACAGACTTAGAAGGTAACAACACCTTCTATACAGGCGAAGATAATAACGTAGTTACCGCAGGTTCTGGAAATGATGTCATCTATGGAGGCTCCGGTCGTGACATTATTGACGCAGGCAATGGTAAAAACCAAATCTACGCCGTAGAAGGTAACAATCTGATTGGCACAGGTTCTGGTAACGATATCGTCTATGCAGGTTCCGGCAGCGACTGGATATTTACAGGTGCGGGAGATGATGTCATTTATGCTACAGAAGGTAACAACTTAATTGCAGCAGGTGCTGGCGATAACACCATTTATAGTGGTAGCGGTAGCGATTTATTTGTTCTTGCTTCTGGCGCTGGTTCGACCACGATTAACCAGTTCCAAAGCAACGATCACCTTGGTCTTATTGGTGGTTTGAGCTTCGATCAACTGTCCATCACCAAAAACCAGCAGGGCAATGAGTTCTCCACTCATATCAGTATTGCCTCTACCGGAGATTTACTTGCCAGCCTCAAGTGGGTAGAAACTAGTTCCATCACCCGCAACTCATTTGTTGATTTAGAAAGCTTAGGAATATCACTACTAAATGGAGCCGCAAGTCGTAGCAACCTCGCTGGGTTGATGACTTCTGGTGTTGAAACAGGATTATCTGTTCCTTCAGTTCTTGATCTCCAGCAGCAGGCGATCGCCTCTGGTAGTCCTTTAAATCTTGCCTGAAAAATGATCTAAAAACCTAATCAATTAGTTGCGGTTCCTTGAACAGCCTATCTTTGATAAGTTGTTCAAGGAATTTTTTTTCCATAGGGATGTGCAATTGTACGATTCATTTGGAAAACTGTGCGATCACAGGTTTTGTGAATTGATGAATTAATTGAAGATGAATCTTTGCATTAACGGGACTTAAACATTTTTGAGGCAGAAACAAGCCTCAAACCTATACAGGGCAAGGAAAATACATTGAAGGCTCAAAAATGCTTGAAACCTAGATATATCAATAAACTAAGCAAAGCGATGTCAAAGTCTTTCTGTATCTACGTTTGATAGGTTTTTCAGGCTACTTTTTGCCTAAGTCCCGTTAACGAGAGTTAAACAAAACTTTTATTGATTGGTTGAACTTGAATCGTAATGTGTTTGCTGCTTATAAAGCTAGTTTGGGTTACATTTGGGCTTGATTTTTGTCTAAGTCCCGATAGTTAACCTCCTGCTCCCGCTTGCTGCCAACTCTTGGAGACGCACTGTTAGGTCGGCATCGCCTCTAACCCCTTGTCCAATTTATCATTTTCCCAAGGTTGGGAAAATTTGTACTGAGAAATAAGCTCAAGTTTTGGAAAAATCTGTACAATGACATTTTATTGGCTGCTGTGGAAACTAATGTCATCAAGAGTATAAAGCTTGAACTCTCTACCGTTAAGCTTAGAAGCAGCACAGGGAGCTTATAGGCTATATAGTCTCTCTTCAGAAGCGGTAAATTCCTTAACTATCCTCTTTAGAAATATTCTGCGCTTTAAATCTTTCGCCAAAAACATTACCAACTAAACTTTTGAAAAGTGGATGTTCCCGAATTTCATCAAAGTCTGGATCAGTTTTAGCAAGTTTCCAAAATCTATCTGGTTCACATTTTATTGATTGTTGTAAATTTTGAATTGCCAAAGCTACATTACTTTGCAGCGCATAACAACAGGCTTTGTTGTACCAGTAATCAGGATAGTCCGACTTGATTTCAATTGCTTTGTTGTAGACAACTAACGCTTCTTCATATCTTTGTAATTCCATTAAAGCGACACCTTTATAATTCCAAGCGTCGGTATTATCTGATTTGAGTTGAATAACTTTGTCATAAGAGGTGATTGCATCTTCATACCGATGTAAGTAATAAAGTGCATTGCCACGAGCTAGCCAAAAACCATAAAAGTCAGAATAGATAGCGATTGCTCGTTCATAAGAGTCTACAGCTGCTTGATAATCTTGCTGTATTGCTAAGGCTTTTCCTCGTAACCACCAAGTATTGCTGTCATCTGGTCTAATTGCAATTACTTTGTCATACACAGTGATCGCTCTATCATAACGCTGTAATAAAGCCAGAATTTCGGCTTGATTAGACCAAGCTTGGTAGAAATCTGACTGGATGGTGATCGCTTGGTCGTATGCTGCTAAAGCTTCTTCGTATTTTTCTAAATCTTTAAGAACAATCCCTCGGTAATACCAAATTTCTGGATCATCAGATTTAGTTAAGAGTGCTTTTTCGTAGGCAGTAATTGCCTCTGCATATCTTTGTAAGCAATAAAGCGAATAACCACGCCGAAACCAAGCCTTAGCGTAGTCTGGTTGAATTTGAATAGCTTGGTCAAAGGAGGCGATCGCTTCCTCATGCTTATTTAAAAAATAAAGCGCATAGCCTCGCCAATACCAAGCATCAGCATTTTTAGGTTGCTTTTTAACAACTTTGTCATAGCAGGTGATGGCCTGCTCGTATTTTTGCGAAGAAAATAGCTGATCGCCTTGGCGCTGTAAATCTTGGTTTTTATCTCTAAATATCCATAACAGCAAAATTATTCCTAGAACTAAATACTGTGAAGACTGGCTAAATATCCCACCAGCTATAGAGGCTAAGTCCAGAGGAACACCCAAAAATTGATTAATTCCGTTAGTCAAATCCCATAAAAATCTATTGAAAGGTCTAGCAAACCATAACAGACCAATCAGCACCAAAATTCCATATTTCCTAAACTTGTTAAATTGCTGTTGAATTGGTTTTGGCAACCAAGGCTCAATAATTCCATAGCCATCAAGGCCAGGAATAGGTAATAAATTAATTAAAACTATATATGTATTCAGAGAAATTATATAAGCTAGTGAAATAATAAAAAGAAATAAAACCGAATTTTGACTTTGTAGCCTCAAGGAATACCAGCCCAATTGAAAAGGCAGGGCCAGCAAGCAAGCTAAAATCACATTCGCAATCGGGCCAGCAGCAGAAACAGCACTTTTCCATTTGCGATCGCGTAATCGATTTTGGTTAATATAAACTGCTCCTCCAGGCAGAGCGATACTACCAATGAGGAGAAAAAACAATGGGATCACCAAACTCAAACTCGGCTCGGTATATTTGAGTGGGTTTAAGGTTAAATATCCCTTATCTTTAACGGAAGTATCGCCACCCCAATATGCTAGCAGTGCATGACCAAATTCATGCAAACATAAAGACAATATCCAACCAAGACAGATAAAAATAGCTACTAACCACATGATTTTAATTCGTCATTCATAATTAATATAAATTGTACTTTGACAAATTAAATGGTGTCCTGGTTATTTTCACCCACTTGGGGATTAAAATTATCTCCGCGGATTACTGTTAATCGACTCAGAAATGGATAAAAGTGCATTACGAATCTCAGTTCTCATTGCCCTAGCTTTGACTCTAATATCTGATGAATGCTCTTGTAGCTTAGTCAAGGAGCTATTTATTTGAGTAAGATAATTTAGCGATGATTTAATTTGCTGTACCTGTGCTTCGATAACAACATAGTCTATCTGTGGATTATAGGTTGGCTGAGACGCTAATTGCTGCTGGACAATAAGGTATTGGATAGCAAGACTAAAACTTTCGTGAGTAGTCGCTACCCACTGCCCCTGTTCACAAGTTCCTATTCCCCAGCCACCAATTTCTTGCGCTAACCCTTCACGGCTACGACTTAAAAAAATGGCCGCATTTGCTTCTCGTTTCATCATTGCCTTGGTTAATTGCTCAGAAATTCTTTTACGTCCCCAGCTTGCAGAGTCTCTATTCCTAACTTCAATTACTAATGATAAATCTACGCTTGCTATTGAGTTGGCAGTGAATTTAACAAGAATATCACCTGGCTGCTTGTCCTTTCCAATATGAGTAATTTCAGCCCCGTATAATTTCGCCCACGGCTCTAATTCTGCAACAACGGCTTCTTCAAAACTCGCCCCCCTTGCGATCGTTTGCTCCAACGTCAATTCAATTAGTTCTTTTTCTCGAACCTGCTGTGCAAGCTTTTCCACCTCATCGGCCAATGGTTTTACTGCTTCTGTAACAACTGCCTTAACGGACTTAGCCAAAACGCTATTCTCTGCTGTTATATTTGCGATCGCTGCCGAAAATACACCTTGGAGAGAGTCCGACCTTTTATCATCCAGCAAGTTTTGGATTTTCTGTACAGCACTACCAAAAACTGAGGTTTCTTGTGAAGGATTAAATTCCTGATTTAGAAAATCACTCACGGCTTTTATTTGTGCATCCATTATTGCTGTAGTAAGGCTAATTTGACCCTGTAAAGGAGCTAAGATTTGATCATCACCCGTATTAATTTTATTAGCCAATTGCGTTGAAATGGTGTTTGGTATTTCATTTACAGCTTGATATAATTCATTTAATAAAGCATTAAATTGTTGTTTGACAAATTGGGTATCATTAAGATTTTCAGTTCTTTGAAGACAGAAAAAGCCCATTTCAAATGCTTTAATACAAGCAGCTTCACGCTCATAATCTGGCAGTTGATGCAGATAATCACTCGCCTCAAACAAGCGAATTATCAAATTACTGATAATAATCCGATCATCTCTTAGTTCTATTTTTGGGGGAACTTGCGTCATGTTTACTCCAGAAATGCCACACCTTAACTTAGTATTGGTATGCTACCACAGTCTATTAAATTCTAAAATAGACCGCATAAGTATTGGGTAGAATTTATTAGAAAAAACTATGCTTAGTTGTCATGCCATCCAGCAACAAGATTGGGATTTATCCCCCAGACAAAGAAATTATTGAGAAATTAAATTATTGGGCAAAAAAGGAACGGCGATCGCTCTCGTCTCATTGCCTGTTGTTGCTGGAAAGGGCGCTTGAGGCTAAGGAAAAGGAAGATCCTGAATTTTTCCAAAAAATGTAGATCGCAATATTCTACAGTGACCTACTTATGAGTTAAAATAAAACCGCCCCAAGTCCTGTCTTGCAAACTTTGACTTGGAGCGGTTTTTTATCAAATCTAAAACTTATGATGACACAAGAATTGATTTTTCGCCCCGTTGTAGCAGAAAAATTAGGAACACATCGGCTAACCGATCCAGTAATGGGGGCGTTAATTTTAGAACAGCTAAATCTTTGGCACGTTTCTGGGAATGGTTTTTTTGACACAGATGGTAATTTTTGGTTAAACCCAAGCCTTAGCGACTGGGAAAAGGCAGCAGGGGCATCATTCAGCCCGTGGAAAGTTAGGGCTATTGTGGGCAAGTTTGAACAGTTAGGGTATGTAATCCGAGAAAAGTTTTGTAAATTGTGCGATCGCCTCATTAACTCACCAGAAAACCTACGTGCTGACAATCACACTAAACTGATTCGCCTTAACTGGGAACGATTGGCAGGGTTATGGGAATCCGTTGTAGCAATTTGCAATGACGGCTCAGATCAGATACCAGAATCAGACTCAGATTCTTTTTCTTTTAGATCAGATAAATCTGAATCTGATTTCAAAAGTCTTGAAATTCTGAAATCTGAATCTGAGGCAGAACCGAAAAAGCTTGAAATTCTGAAGTCTGAATCTGAGGCAAGTCCACCGCCGCCCTTGCCAGAATCACCAGAGGAAGAACAAACGCAGCTAATGACTGAGGTGAGGAACGCAACAGGCAAGCTCTCCCCACAGTTGCAACGGCTGATTACTGAAGTTGCCCCTGACATCCTACGGGCTGCACTTGCAAAATACCCGCGTGATGGTAGCGTTAAAAAGCCTTGTAGCTACCTAATGAAAATAATTGCCCAAATAAAGAGCGAACGCGCCGCCACGCCCAAAAACGCATCAAATGAGACTACAACTGAGGCAATGATGCAATGGTTCCAGGAAGCTTGTCGCACTGGGGTAGTGTTCCACGATGAAACAGACTTTGCAACCTTGCCCGTGGTTATGAATCAGATTTGTTGCCGGGTTGCCATCCCCAACCGCCGCGAGATTGACCCGCCTTATGAGTTACGCCCTGTAGTGGAATTAATGAAATCGAAAAACTTAATCACTGTTTAGATTCCAAATTTTTCTCAAAATATTGAATTGCTGGCGAAATGGCTTGCATCCAGGTTGGCAACAGGTTAGAGCTTAGTTATCGGAAACTTGATTCTCTCAAGTTAAGTTCTGATAAGTAAAATATTGCTTTCTGCCGCCCGTTTAGTAACCGTTCTATAAATCACTCCAGTTTTGCGATCGCACAACTGTCGCAATATTCCCAGAGTTCCTAGAGTATATGCAACAGGTCGCGCAGAACTGTAATCAGCAGGTGGCTAGCGGTATCAAAGCAATTCTGCCCAGTTGTTTTGTAACGATGCCAGAAGCGAATCTTGAAAATGTCCGGCAGGTAATGGTTAATATTCAAGAGCTAGTCGATAAAGGAGCGCAGGTCGCACTCCCGACGAATTCTGTAACTCCATCTTGCACCCAGAGCATGAGTTTTGATGCAGCTGCGAATGGGGGAACTATTCAACCATTGCAAGAGTTTATCGCTATTGCCCCAACTCCCGAACCGGAGGTGAGTCCTGACGAGGAACTCTTGAGGGTATTGAAAATTAAACAAACTGCCTGGGTTAATGCGCCGGGTTTGCGATCGCGGATTAAGCGTTGGGTCGAAGAAACTGATGGTGTTGTAATGGGTGAAAGTGGCCCAGAGTTGCAGCTTGAGTGAATAACTTTTTCCCGTTACGGGAATAAATTACAATCTCGAATGCTAGGGAAATAGCTTGCATCTAGCTTTGCTGTGGGTCGGTTGACTAAAAGCGCGATCGCAATTACCGAATCTCAGAGGCAGATAATTCATCTGTCTTCTTTTGGGGTGGATTATTATTAATTAATTCTGCCCTTGCCCAGCGCTCAATAAATTCTGATGGAGAACAGTTTTGTAATTTCGCTGCATCGCTGATTAGTTTTTTTGCAGTTGGAGTTATTTTCAAATTCCAGTTTCCTTTCACCTCATCGTACATAATAGGTTCGCCCCGCATTCTGCGAACTCCAACTAAATTCTGCTTCGGTGTTTTGGACTTTTTCGCTTTCTTTGCTTTTGCTGCCATAATCAACCTCTTTGAAGAAGTAGGAAGAATAGGCTAATTATGGCACGGCTGGTAAGCTTTACTGTGCTGGCTTATAGTTTGGGCGTATATGGTGCGTGTGAACTAAAAATAGAGAATGATGTAAATGCAGTAGGGTTTTGAAGGTCATTTACAAAAATAATAAAGCTGGAGTACTTGCTGTATATAAGTTTAGTATATCTGCGTATTACTCGTGTAGTATAAAGGTAACTTGCCTATATCACCACTTATATTACCTTTGCGGCTAAAAGTATTGTAAATTGGTCATTATTTTAATAGTCACTTAAATTAAATAAAGAACCTTATGTCGGAGTGTAGTTTAACTATGCTGATAAGTGATATGCTCTTATTAGCTTGGTATTGATTTTACTTATGTTTAGCTTATGCGCGTAATGTAAATCAATCATCAGGTTATTCAATTCATATATTACCGTCATGTCAACCCAAACAATTTTTGATGCCTACTCTGTTTTTGAGTCAACAGAAACAAAAAGAAATAAAGTAACTGTACGTAGTGTGATGCACCCAGGGCGAACGCATCTTATTTACTAATAAAAACTAAGAAAGATTTTAAAATGACATAAATAATTGTAGGAATTGAGTGAATGATAAACAAAACAAAT
>NZ_JACJQM010000095.1:0-18004 GCF_014696655.1 Nostoc sp. FACHB-888
GTCTTGCTCAGTCGTCAAGTCTATTTTTTATACAATCTTTTATGCTGATTTTCTGGAATTTGTCAAGTTTTATTTATACCAAATTAGATGAGCTTACCCTGGACCCAGAGCAGCTTAAGATTGATCAATTAGAAGGTCGAAATTGAGCTTTGATTCTCTGAGCGTTAATATCAATTCTTTGTAAACTTGCATACTTTGCGATTGCATCCAGCAAGACGATAAGTCCAAATACTCAATTCCCTTTAATAAACTCCCGAATCTCAACTGCTACAATCCCAGCACAAGATTCTGGTAAGTCATTTCCGGCATGGGCAATCATTTTCAACTCGACTTTCGGTATCAGTTGAGTATAAACCCGGCTCTTGGCTAAAGCATCTGGTGTATCTTGGCCACCTTGTAAAATAAAAACCGGCACATCTATCATGTAAAGCCGCTTTTGCACTAATTCCGCTTCAATTTCTGCTTGTCGCCTTTTGAAGAGTAACTGGCAAGCTATGGGGTAACGCAACAATTCCTGACGTAATTGCAAATCCTGGGCAATTTTTTCATACCAACCCAGAATTTTAGTGAAAGGAGTTAGCGATCGCAACAATTTAACCATTAGCGGTGGATAGCTTAGTAATCGCCGCATCTTCTGACAATACTCTTCTTGCCCTTGGATTTCTACGCCCTCTGGTGCTAACAGTATCACACCATCAACTTTCTCTGGATACTTTAAAGCATAGCTAGCAGCAACCCAACCCCCAAGAGAATGCCCTACTAAATATACTTTTTCTAGCTTGACAGCTTGCAAGAATTCAGCCAAACACTCTACTTGTAAATCTATCGAATGGTGGATATTCGGATTCTCTGACTCACCAAACCCTAATAAATCAAGTGCGAAGCAATGGAAATCTTGTGCAAGGGACTCCATCACAGATAACCATTGACTGCTCTCATTCCAAGCACCATGTAAAAAAATTATAGGAGTTTTTTCACCGACTTCACGCCAGAATATCAGCCCTTGAGAGAGCTTTATCCGGGAGTTACGGAATAGTGTATCCATTTTAATTTAGTTGTTAACTTTAAGCACCATAATAAATAGTCATTGGTCATTTGTCCTTTGTCATTTGTTTTGGAAAAATTTATTTTAAACAGAGAAGTCTGAGCCATCCGTAGAGAAGAGAGGCTAGAATTTTGGCGGCAAATGACAAAGAACTGATGACCAATGACCAATGACAAAGGACAAATGACTAATAATAAAATATTGTTATGCCAGTGTTGTCAAGCCATTCAAGTAGTCTTGCAACTGCCGAGTATGGTCATGAGACATCTGTTCTGAAGGTAGCGAATTGGGAGAGAAAGCTTGGATTTCCATGACTTCTAAAGTATCTTGAATTTCCATTGTCCCATGCACCTCGGCTTCAACCACAATACAAATTGAATGGATTCTGGGATCGCGGTCTGGTGCGGAGTAAACTCCTACCAAACGGTTAATTTTTACTAATTTTAGCCCAGTTTCCTCGATCAATTCCCGGCGGACTGTGTTGGGAATATCTTCTCCCCAATCAACCATGCCTCCAGGCAATGCCCAAAGTCCATCATCACGCCGACGGATCAGTACTATCCGGCCATCAGGTAAAATTGGGATGATACTAGTGCCAGTAATGGGATGACGAAATATGATGCCCAATACTGTTTGTCCAATACGCCATAAGCTACGTGTGGACTGGACAGCTGCCGGAAAAAAAGCAATAACGTTCAATCTTTCAAATTTTTGTATTGTATTCCCTAGTTCTCTACCACTTACATAAACTCAATTAAGGAAACTTTCACTGAGTTTTTTTATACAATAATGTTTGTGGATTGAGATTTTATTCTCACGATTTACGTAGAATATTTTTAATTCTAACATCAAGTTTTAATAGAAGTACTGTATTCCTATATACATAAAATTTGTTAGTTCAGAAAGTTTTTCAGTTTATAACTAACATTAGCGTTGCCCAAAGCAGCTAGCACTAATAGTTTTTCCGCACACATTAAGAAAAATAATCTGAATGATAAGTTAGAATCCAAAATTTAGAAGATAAAATAAGTGGAGTGTGAGACAGCCATCTAATTATTGGTAATCTTGATTAGTTTGTTCCAAGAACAACAACTAGTTAGCTAATTTACATCTGTTTGAGCAATTTGAATCTCATAAAAGGTATTATCCGTCTAGCTGGTAGGAATAATTCTAAAATATTATTGACAGAACAAGGCTAAATGCGGTAGACTAGTACACTGTTTAAAGCGTATTTATTGCTGCACTAGGTTACAAGTATATCAATAATATTGGTAACTGATATTGCCTATGTGATGCCTAGTTGCTACTTTTTTGTTGTTTATTAATGAGGTGAACATGGCCAAGCGCCGTAACCCGAAAAAAGAAAAGGCGCTACGGAACCAGGCGTATGCCAGAAAGTTTCGTAAACGAACTACGACAGGAAGAATGCAGAGAAGGTTCCAACAAAGACCACCAAAGAGTGAAGAAGAAGAAGGAGCAGCAGCAGCTGACACTGAATAAGCTGTCTGCTTAAATGCTTGTTATTTATTTTTTAGGGCGCACATTTGTACGCCCTTATTTATTTGGAGCATTGGGTATTGGGCCTTCTCCCTAGCCCCTGCCTCCTTTGCTTCTCCACTCCCCACTCCCTCTATTGATCCATTTGAGCGCGAGCGGCTATGAGTGCTTTGTTAACCTGTACAAAGCCGGTACCACCATAACTGTTGCGGGCTGCTACAACTTGACGGGGGGATATCGCCTCATAAATATCTGCTGCAAATGCCGGATGTAGTTGTTGCCACTCTTCCAATTCCAAATCTTTCAGGAGTTTACCTGCGGCAATACTAGTTTTTACCACCTTACCCACAAGGTTGTAAGCTTCCCGAAAGGGAACGCCCCGTGCTGCGAGATAATCTGCTACATCGGTAGCGTTGGAGAAATCTTCTGTTACAGCTTCTGCTAATCGCTGGGTACGAAATTCTAAACCTTCTCTGAGCAAAATTGTCATCGCTTCTAGAGAGGCTTTGATTGTATTAACGCTATCAAATAGACCTTCTTTATCTTCTTGCAGGTCTTTGTTATATGCCAGGGGTAGCCCTTTCATAATCACTAACATCGCCTGGAGATGACCGAATACACGCCCCGTTTTCCCGCGTACGAGTTCTGGTACATCGGGGTTTTTCTTTTGGGGCATGATACTGGAACCTGTGGCACAGCTATCTTTGAGGGTGACAAAGCGAAATTCTTCAGATGACCAAAGAATGACTTCTTCTGCAAGGCGGCTGAGGTGAACCATAATCAAGCTAGCAGCACACAAGAATTCGATCGCAAAATCGCGATCGCTCACTCCATCAAGGCTATTAGCATAAACATCGTCAAAATCCAAGAGTTTAGCTGTGTAATGGCGGTCAATAGGGAAAGTAGTTCCGGCTAAAGCCCCGCACCCTAAAGGTGAGATATTCACGCGGCGAGAAACATCTCCTAAGCGTTCCCAGTCGCGTTGTGCCATTTGAAAGTATGCCAATAAATGGTGAGCTAAACTCAGAGGTTGAGCGCGTTGTAGGTGAGTATAGCCAGGAATCAGGGTTTCAACGTGCTTTTCGGCAATATCCAGTAAAACCCCTTGAAATTCTCGCAATTCCCTTTTAATTTGTTGGATTTGGTCGCGGAGATAGAGTCTAGTGTCAGTACCAACTTGGTCATTACGCGATCGCGCTGTATGCACCTTTTTACCCACATCGCCGACAATTTCTGTTAGTCGTCGTTCAACTGCAAAATGTACATCTTCAGCATCGACACCAGGCTTAAATTTACCCTGTCGATGCTCTTGGCGAATTTGTTCTAAACCTGCAACCAGTTTCTCTCCTTCTTCTGAGGAGATAATGCCCGTGTGAGCAAGCATTTTGGCATGAGCTTGAGAACCAGTCAGGTCATATTCTATTAATTCAATATCAAAATTTATACTGGCATTAAAACGAGCGATCGCCGGATGCAACGCTGATTCAAACCTCTGGCTCCAAGTTTGTTCTTTGGTCATAAATATGAGGTAAATGGGCATCAATTTTGGATTTTAGATTGATGATTAATCTAAAATCCAAAATCCAAAATTACTTTAACCGTAGCTAGTTAAATTCCGAATCATATAACCAATAACTAAACCAATCAACAATGGCCACACTTGACCTGTTCGTATAAAATGGTTCCAAAATTTTTGCATCTGACCCATAAGGTCTGGGTCAGTAATTGTTTGCGCTACTAGTGCCGTCAAATTTACAGGCAAATGCCAATATAACTGAGATATCAAATCGCTGTAATGGCTCATATTTGGTAGTTAAGAGGTTGAGGGTGGCAAATCTCAGTATCAGTTTATTTTTCACATAAATCACTGATAATCTACTGAAATATTGGCTATAACTTTAATGTCTTAACTCAAGATCCAGCCGATGCCAACCGCAATTTCTCGGCAGTTCGCAAAATTTGCCCTGCTAACACTGCTGCACCAAAACCATTATCGATATTTACTACCCCTACTCCCGCAGCACAAGAGTTGAGCATTGTCAATAAAGGTGCTAGACCGCCAAAACTTGCGCCATAACCGATGCTGGTGGGTACGGCAATCACAGGACAACTCGCTAAACCAGCGACAACGCTGGGTAAAGCGCCTTCCATCCCCGCCACGACAATCAACACTGATGCTGATTCAATCAGGTGGCGGTTACTTAATAAGCGGTGAATTCCAGCGACACCAACATCCCAGAGACGCTGTACCCGAAAACCCGAAAGTTCAGCTGTGACAGCCGCTTCTTCAGCAACGGGTAAATCGGCCGTACCAGCAGAAAGAATGCCAATTTCACCTTGGAATTGTGGTTCGATGGTAAGGGGAGCGATCGCACAAATTCGTGCCGATTCGTAATATCGCAAACCGCTAACTTTTGATTGCAGTACAGTATAAACTGCTGGTTCAATGCGGGTTGCCATCACCACCGGGTTGCGGAGGCGCATCACTTCCATAATTTGAGCAATTTGATCGGGAGTCTTACCAGGGCCCCAAATCACCTCTGGGAAACCAGTTCTTAGCTGGCGATGATGGTCGATTTTGGCAAACTCACCCACGGATTCATAAGTTAAGTCTTTGAGTGAGTCTAATGCCGTATCTGGCGTAACTTTACCATTGGCAACCGCAACGAGTAGCGATCGCAAGGTTTTTTCATCGGTCATTTTTTATTTGTCCTTTGCTATTTGTCATTTGTGAATAACTAATGCCTCATGCCGCAATGACTAATGACCAATGACTAATAACTAATCGGTTACTTTTAGTTCGTAGAGGTTCCAGAATGGGCCACCAAGAGCAGTATATTGAATACCTTGGAAGCGATCGCGCACTGCTTGCAGATTCAACCTCTCTACTAAATGAATAAACGGCAACTGTTCTGAGGCGATGCGCTGATATTCATAATAAATTTCTTTGCGCTTGTTTTCATCCAATACCTGTGCGCCTTTAATGTAAAGGCTGTCAATTTCCTTTTCCCAGTCGGAAACTTCCCAGCCAATTATAGGTGGATCTCCCGGTTGTGGTCCTAAATTAAATGCGTGGGATGCACCGGCAACTCTCCAGATATTGCTAGCGCTGTGGGGTTCAATACCGCCTCCAGCAAATCCTCCCAGGTAACAATCCCAATTCTGCGTCACTTTGAGTTTTTCTAGATAGGAATTGAAGCTGAGAATTTGCAAATCTACTTGAATCCCAATATTAGCGAGATCCCGTCTGATTTGAGACGCCATATCTCCTCTAACTTTTCTTTCCGAATTCGTTAAAAGTGTAAATCTAACTCTGTTACCATCAGCATCTACAAGCTGATTTTGAGGATTATATTTAAATCCAGCTTGTAACAGTAATTTCTTAGATTTATCTGGTTCGTAATTATATACCCTTAATCCTTTTTCTGGAGGAAGAAAGTAGGGACTTTTAACATAAACAAATGAATTTTGCAGTTCACCCAGTCCCCGAAAAGCATTTATTTTCATGGTTTCGCGGTCGAGTGCATAAGCTATAGCCTGTCTGAATTCCTTTTTGTTAAACCACTTAGATTTAATTGGGTCAACGAAAGGTTTACCCTGAGAATTCTTAGCTTTACTCAGATTGAAAGCAATAAAAGTCGTACTTGTATCTGGGCCACCGTTATAAATTTCAAAATTTGCCCGTTTTTCTTCTCGCTTCAGCAAACTAAAACCTTCAGGAGCAACTTCTAAATCATCTAACTGACCAGAACGAAAACTAATCAACTGGTTTTCAGTAGATTCAATAATTTGCCAAACAATGCGCTCAATGTAAGGCTGAGGATTACCCTGAGCATCTTTGCGCCAGTAGTATGGATTGCGCCGAAATATAACTCGCTGGCTGGAAACGTAACTTTCCATGACATAGGGACCGTTACCAACAATTTGTTTCGGATCAGTGCCTGTTCCCCACATTGAGAGAAACTTAGGATTCCCATCAGTTCCAGTTGTGCGAATTCCTTCCTGTAGAGCATGGGCTGGCATAATTGGAATACCGCCTACATATCTTAAAAAAGGAGCAAACGGTTCTTGTATGCTAAATTCAACCCGACGCTCATCAATTTTTTTCACCTTTGGCAAAGTGCCTTTATCGCCAACTTTTAAAGCATCTTTAAGGGAGGTTGGTATTTTAGGATTAAGGTAAATTTCGTTATAAGTAAAGACAATATCATCAGTAGTCATTGGTTGACCATCTGACCACTTAATTCCTTCTCTTAGGGTAATTACAATCCGCTGACCATCTTCAGAAACTTCCCAGGCTTCTGCTAAACCAGGCTCTAATTTGGTGGTTAGGGGATTCTCATTAATCAATGAATCATAGATAAAGCCAAAAACGCTATATGCTGATTCATTTAGAGCATAATTAAAAGTTGCAGGTTCGCTCAAAACTGCGGTGACGATTTGCGGCACTTGAGCAGCTGCACTTTTGAAGTTAGATGGGTTGCAGGCGGCAAGTGTAAGTGCTGTTGCTGAAGTCAAAATTAATGGCAACCAAATACGTTTAATTGCCAGAAATATTTTGCTAAAAAATTTCATAATTTCAAATTTATTTCCATCCTAATCAGTCTTTAATGTCTTTATCAGGGGCTAAAAGAAAGCTATTCTGAAGCAACTAGCAAGACAACAGCATAAGCACATATACCTTCCTCGCGTCCAACAGGGCCTAATTTTTCGTTGGTAGTAGCCTTGATGCCAATTTGATTCGGTTCTAATTTTAAAACAGCCGCTAGTTTGTCGCGCATATTGTTAATATGCGGTTTTAATTTTGGACGTTCTGCTACTACTACCGAGTCAATATTTCCCACCTGCCAGCCTTGATCCCGAATCAGTTGATGTACTTGAGTTAATAGTACTAAACTATCTGCTCCCGCCCATTTGGGATCGCTAGGCGGAAAATAATGACCAATATCCCCCAAGGATAATGCCCCAAGCATGGCATCCATAATTGCGTGCGTTAACACATCAGCGTCACTGTGTCCTAATAAACCCAGTTCATGGGGAATTTGAATTCCACCTAAAATCAAAGCGCGATCGCTTACTAATTGGTGAATATCGTAGCCGTTACCAATACGAATTTTAGTCATTAGTCGTTAGTCATTAGTCGTTAGTCATTAGTCATTGGTCATTAGTCAGCATTTAGGAATTATTATTCTCCCCCTGCTTCCCCTGCTTCCATTTTTCCAAGAGATCAGGGCGGCGATCGCGAGTTTTTTGAATTTGTTGTTCGTAGCGCCACCGGGCGATCGCCGCGTGATTCCCACTGAGCAAGACATCAGGCACTTTTAAATCGCGAAAATTGGCAGGGCGAGTATATTGGGGATAGTCCAACAACCCTTCCTCAAAACTTTCTGCTGTCAAGGACTCCGTTTTGGCGACAGTTCCTGGTATTAGCCTCACTACACCGTTAATCAAAGCCATTGCTGGAATTTCCCCGCCAGTCAGAATAAAATCGCCTAAAGATACTTCACGAGTTACCAAATGCAGCACCCTCTCATCCACTCCTTCGTAATGTCCGCAAATAACTACTAACTGGTCATAATTTGTCACCAATTCTTTCAAAAGAGGTTGATTAATTGTTTGACCCTGTGGACTCATCAAAATTACTTCTCTTCGGGGTAGAGTTGGCAGCGACTCCACAGCCGTAAAAATCGGTTCTGGCTTCATTAGCATCCCCACACCCCCGCCATAGGGTTCATCATCCACCTTTCGGTGCTTGTCAGTGGTAAAGTCGCGCGGATTAACCAGATGCACTTCGGCAATCTGTTTGGCTAAGGCTTTACCCAGTAACCCAGAATTGAGAACAGAGTTAAAACAGTCAGGAAAAAGTGTAACTATATCAAAGCGCACAGTTATTCGTATTCGAGGACACTAATCTTAAATTTGGATGTCTAGCAAACACCGCCAAGCCGAGGTCGAGTCAAACTCCAGTTAAACTTTATCAATAGTATCTAAAACTACCAGACCTCTTGGATTTTAGATGGGATTAAAAGTTTTTCTAATTACTTAATTTATGTTTAAATGTTGTCACAACTACATTTAAATTAATAATCTTATCAAGTTAACAACTTCTAGGATGCATCGAGCCAGCCTCAGAAAAAAGCGTAGTCTTAACTGCTCGTCCCCAGCCGCACAGGGGGAATCTAGCCCCCTGAAGACTATTTTGCCCTGCTGCAAGTGGACAGGTGAAAAACAAGGCTTTGGCTTTGAGAAATGGGAATAAACACGTTTAGACTGAGGCAACGCGAGCGTTAAGCAAGAATTTGGAGAGTGGCTGACTCAGTTCCAAACTTCCAAAAAGTGTCCTCTCAAAAAAGCAAAGCGCAAAAATCATGGCTGCTTCTGAACCTTGTTAAATTCACCTGAAGTTGTTGACAGGAGAAACAAAATGCCGCAATTACAAGCTAAATCGCTAGAAATGAGGACACCCCAAGCAACTAAAACCGCCGTTCTGGTTATCGGAGGCGCAGAAGATAAAGTTCATGGGCGCGAAATCCTACGAACTTTTTTTGGACGTGCTGGTGCTAGTAAGGCTTATATTACAATTATTCCATCTGCCTCTCGCGAACCCGCCATCATTGGTGGCCGGTATATTCGCATTTTTGAAGAAATGGGTGCCCAGAAGGTAGAGATTTTAGACATCCGCGAACGGGAACAGTGTGAATCCTCCCAGATCAAAGCATCCTTAGAAGCCTGTAGTGGAGTATTTTTGACAGGAGGAGACCAGTTGCGTCTTTGTGGCGTATTGGCGGATACGCCAGCAATGGAAATTATTCGGCAGAGGGTGAGGGCGGGGCAACTTACCTTAGCAGGCACCAGTGCAGGGGCAGCAGTAATGGGGCATCACATGATTGCTGGCGGCGGTAGTGGAGAGTCGCCAAATCGTTCCCTGGTTGATATGGCAACGGGTTTAGGATTTATTCCTGAAGTAATCGTTGATCAACATTTTCATAACCGTAATCGCATGGGAAGGTTGATTAGTGCGATCGCAGCTCACCCCGATCGCTTAGGTATTGGCATTGATGAAGATACTTGTGCAGTGTTTGAACGTGATGGTTGGCTACAAGTTATGGGTAAAGGCAGTGTCACCATTGTTGATCCCACTGAAGCTACCCACACCAACGAACCCCATGTCGGTGCTAATGAACCATTAACCGTGCATAATTTACGTCTCCATATCCTCAGCTACGGCGATCGCTTCCACTTGTACCAGCGCACTGTATTGCCTGCTGTACACCGAATCTCCAGCTGACGGGATAGAGTATCTGAGGTTACACTGAGTTGACCACAAATTTTAGATTTTGGATTTTGGATTTTAGATTAAAAGAGCTTTTCGGCAGATGCCGACAAAAAGTAGGTGAAACAAATCTAAAAACCCCTCAATGACTCGTTGACGCTACGCGATCGTAAATCTAAAATTACCAGAGCTAAGTACCCTAATCGTCTCTTTTAATCCAAAATCATAAATCTAAAATCCAAAATCGGTTGACCGCACATTTATTTCTTGTTGTAGAAAAATGATGAGAATACTATGTAAAAAGAAAAAACTGTTTGCAACGAACAGTTTAGCGGTCAATTTCAGTAAGAAACTAGAATTTTGGTTCCGAATCTCCATCTACCTATTCCCATGAGAATCCTCAAGATCCAGACCTTACGCGGCCCAAACTATTGGAGCATTCGACGCCACAAACTGATCGTCATGCGCCTCGATTTAGAAACCCTTGGCGAGACGCCCTCGAATGAAATCCCTGGCTTTTATGAAGGATTAGTTGAGGCGCTGCCGAGTCTGGAGGGCCATTATTGTTCTCCTGGCTGTCGTGGTGGTTTTTTGATGCGAGTCAAAGAAGGCACTATGATTGGCCATATCGTGGAGCACGTAGCTTTAGAACTCCAGGAATTAGCTGGTATGCATGTCGGCTTTGGTCGCACCCGCGAAACTGCCACACCCGGAATTTACCAAGTAGTAATTGAGTATCAGAATGAGGAAGCGGGACGCTACGCTGGACGAGCTGCTGTGCGGCTGTGCCAAAGTATCGTTGATCGAGGCCGTTATCCCAAAGCAGAACTAGAGCAAGATATCCAAGACCTGAAAGACTTCACCCGTGATGCTTCCTTAGGCCCCTCCACTGAAGCGATCATCAAAGAAGCAGAAAAAAGAGGCATTCCCTGGATGTCTCTAGAAGCTCGCTTTTTGATTCAGCTCGGCTACGGCGTGAATCAGAAGCGGATGCAGGCCACGATGACGGATAACACCAGCATTCTAGGCGTAGAACTAGCTTGCGACAAAGAAGCCACTAAACGCATCCTCGCTGCTGCTGGTGCGCCAGTACCTAGAGGTACAGTGATCAACTTCTTAGACGATTTAGAGCAAGCCATTGAATACGTTGGCGGATATCCCATCGTCATCAAGCCACTCGATGGCAATCATGGACGTGGGATCACCATTGACATCAGAACTTGGGAAGAAGCTGAAGCAGGATACGAAGCTGCAAGACAAGTTTCCCGATCAATTATTGTTGAACGGTATTATGTTGGACGCGACCACAGAGTACTGGTGGTAAATGGCAAAGTAGTAGCAGTAGCCGAACGTGTCCCGGCTCATGTGATTGGCAATGGCAGATCCACTATCTCCGAACTGATTGAGGAAACAAACCTTGATCCAAATCGCGGTGAAGGACATGATAACGTCCTGACCAAGATTGAACTAGACCGCACCAGCTACCAACTATTAGAAAGACAAGGCTATACCCTAAATAGCGTTCCACCTAAAGGAACCATTTGTTATCTCAGAGCAACGGCAAACTTAAGTACAGGTGGTAGTGCCGTAGACCGTACTGATGAAATTCACCCAGAAAATTTGTGGTTGGCACAACGGGTAGTTAAGATTATCGGTTTGGATATCGCCGGACTCGATATCGTCACCACAGATATTAGCCGTCCTCTGCGGGAAGTGGATGGCGTGATTGTCGAAGTAAACGCTGCTCCTGGCTTTCGGATGCACGTTGCCCCAAGTGTCGGCATTCCCCGCAACGTTGCTGGCGCAGTAATGGATATGCTGTTTCCCAACGAGCAATCTAGCCAAATTCCCATCCTCAGCATCACTGGTACTAATGGTAAAACCACTACTACCCGACTACTAGCACATATTTATAAGCAGACGGGGAAAGTAGTAGGATATACTACAACAGATGGAACGTACATCGGTGATTACTTAGTAGAAGCTGGCGATAACACAGGCCCCCAAAGTGCCCACGTCATCCTCCAAGATCCCACAGTAGAAGTAGCGGTACTCGAAACGGCTCGTGGTGGTATTCTCCGCTCTGGATTGGGTTTTGAAGCCGCAAATGTGGGAGTGGTATTGAATGTAGCCGCCGACCACTTAGGAATAGGCGATATAGATACCATTGAGCAGTTAGCTAACCTCAAGAGTGTAGTAGCGGAAGCCGTATTCCCTGATGGCTATGCGGTACTTAACGCCGACGATCGCCGCGTTGCCGCCATGTCAGAAAAAACTAAGGCTAATATTGCTTACTTCACAATGAACCCCGACTCGGAATTGGTGCGAAAGCATATCCAAAAGGGCGGAGTAGCGGCAGTATATGAAAATGGCTATTTGTCAATTGTTAAAGGTGATTGGACACACCGTATAGAAAGAGCAGAAAATATACCTTTAACAATGGGCGGGCGCGCACCGTTTATGATTGCCAACGCTTTAGCAGCAAGTTTGGCAGCATTCGTGCAAAACGTCACAATTGAGCAAATTCGTGCTGGTTTGAAGACCTTCCGGGCTTCAGTTAGTCAAACACCAGGACGAATGAATCTATTTAATTTAGGCAACTACCACGCTTTAGTAGACTATGCCCATAACGCAGCTAGTTACGAAGCTGTAGGTTCCTTTGTTCGGAACTGGACTACAGGGCAACGGATTGGCGTAATTGGTGGGCCAGGCGATCGCCGTGATGAAGACTTTGTTACTTTGGGTAAATTAGCAGCGCAAATTTTTGATTACATCATCATCAAAGAAGACGATGACACACGGGGACGTTTACGGGGTTCAGCCGCCCAGTTGATTATTCAAGGCATCACCTCAGTTAAACCTGATAGCCGCTATGAATCAATTCTGGATGAAACCCAAGCGATAAATAAAGGCTTAGACATGGCTCCTGATAACAGTCTGGTGGTAATTTTGCCAGAAAGCGTTACTCGGGCTATTAAGTTAATTAAGCTGCGTGGTTTAGCTAAGGAAGAGACACATCAACAAAATACTGGCACAGCAATCATTGATTCTCAAAATGGAATCGCACCTTCATCTGTAGTTAATACACTACTTTAGTGAAAAGTCAAGGGTCTAAAGTTTAGTATTTAAAAGTTTTTGACCCTTGACTCTTGACTTTTATTTTTCTTGTTCTGGATTGGTATCATCACTAGGAGTTTTCATCTCCTCCTTAAAACCTCGTAGGGTTTTTCCCAGGGCAGTGCCCAGTTCGGGAATTTTTTTGGGCCCAAAAATTAAAATAGCGATTATCACAATTACACCCATTTCTGGCAATCCTAGTCCAAACATATAAATTTCCTCTAAGGCATCTGTAAGTGACATCCTCCCAACGCTCACCCGATTCGGGTAGAGCGTGGGCTTCCCTTCTTCACAGAAGAGATTTCCTGCTTCATTGGGGTTTCCAAGCAACCTTCCTCCACAGGCAGTATCACCGTCTGTCCAACGGCTACAATCCCTCGCTGCATCACCAGTTGAGCGGCAGCAACATCTCGGTCTGTTGTATATCTACATTCACTGCAATGATGCACCCGTTGGCTGAGTTTCTTCTTTCTAGTATGCGCCCCACACTGAGGGCAGGTCTGACTTGTCCCGTTAGGGTCAACTTTGGCGAAGTAGATACCACGCTTCCAAGACACCCATTTGAGAATATCCAAAAAACTGCCCCATGCAGCATCCAAGCAATGTTTTGCCAACATACCACGACTGGTCATTTTGAGGTTCAAATCCTCAGCAAAGATCATCCCGGCGATGTCGCAAAGCTTGTGAGCCGTCAAAAAGTGGAACTCACGTCGAATGTTATAGATGTGTTCATGGAGTGCGCGAATCTTAACTTGTACTTTCCGGTAGTTGGCAGAACCCTTTTTCTTATTTCTCAATTTGCGTTGCAGCCATCGAAGCTTGCTTTGCAAATCCACGAAAAATCGAGGGCGTTCTATCAGTTTTCCTGTCGATACAGCCAAGAACTTTTCCAATCCCAAATCAATCCCGATGGGTTCACCATGCGGCATTGGTTCGGGAACGGCAACATCGGATTGCAAAATCAGTTGAGCATACCAACCCGACGACTTGAAGACAACCCGCACTTGTTTGATCTCAAACCCGTCTGGAATAGGTCGATGCAGATTGATGGGCATTGCTCCAATCTTCGGCAGTTTGATTTCAAACCCATTTACTGGATTCGATTTGAACTGCGGAAATACAAACGAGCCATACTGACCAAACTTTTTGAAACGAGGAAATCCAAACCCTCTCTCTTGCATGAACTTGAACGACTTATCCAGTCGCTTCAGAGCATCTTGCAAGACTTGAGAATGAACTGCCTTCAGTTCTGGAATAACCTCTTTGGCTTTGGTCAGCGCATTTTGTTGTTTGTAGTAGTCGGGATATGGCGTGTCAGCAGGAATAATGTACTCCTGCTTGATGCTGCAAGCATTGACCAAGCATTTACGCGAATTTATCCAGTCTTTACGCTCTGCCAATGCATAGTTGTAAACGCGACGACATTGCTCCAACCAATCAAGCATCTGAGCTTCCTGGTCAAGTCCTGGATAAATTCGATAACTGTAGGTCAAATTCAACATACAGATATTCTAACGGATTTATTTCCTCTGTTAGAACTAATGGATATTGTGTCAATTTTCGGGGCAGACGCTCGAATACTCGCTACCACTTCTCGAACCCCTCAATCGACGCGGGGAGTCGATGTATCCCGACGCTCACCGTTCCGGTAGAGGGCAGGACTTATAGCCCCCCGAATCCCCCAATAGACATTGATGGCTCAAATGCCATAAGTTCGCCACTGATAAGCGCAACTAACTTTCCATTGGATTAGTAATTGGCAAACCTAACCAATTACTCAATTCATGAGCTAACCATTCAAGTTCTACTTCGGATTTAATACCGACATCATTTCCACCAATCTGATATTTTTGTACTCCTGAGCAAATATATAATTGTGCTGGAACGGCAACTCTAGTGCCTTCAGAGTCTTTAGTAAAGTGTTTTGGAATATAAACCACCTTGGTTATACTTTGCCTTGGTGATGGCCGGGGACGCTCAAATTTCCAAGCAAACAACTCCCACCTTAAGGCAATTTTTTCTAAATCCAGGCGTAAAGAAACGCGTCCAAACAAATTAAAGAAAAATTTATACAGCATCATAAAGCCAGCACCCCAAAAAGGAAGTGAGAATAAGGCAAAAGGGATGTTGACAGGGAAAGGGGCCGAGAGAGCGCCAATTGTCCAAAACAGGATAAATGAATTCCAGACGATCGCAAATAAACCTGTGAATACTATTGATGGTTCAAAACCAGTTGGGGGAACGATAATTTCTAGATAATCACCATTTTTGGTTAATTGAATCTTACTCCCGTCTGGTTTGCTAGCAACCAAAGCAGATAAGTTTTTCTGTTGTGGTTTGTCTAAAGCTGCGATTGCTTGGGTAGCAGAACTCAAACGCCGTTCTAAACTGGGTTCAATCATCCACTTTAGCCAATTGCTAAAGCTGGGACTCACATTAGCCGCTTGTTCAAACTGAATGCGAAAGTCCTTTTGAGGTAAATCGGCTGGGTGACTACCCGTCATTAAATAAATTAAGGTTGCGCCTAAACTATAAAGGTCAGAAGCTGCAACAGTGCGTCCCCCAAATTGCTCTGGTGGCATATAGCCATAGGTTCCTACCACAGTTCTTGTCCCGGTTTCTGTGGCGAGAACTGTCTGAACTGAGCCAAAATCTACCAAATAAACTTGACCAACACTATTCCCAGAACGCTCCCCCAATAAAATATTGCTAGGCTTAATATCACGGTGGATTACAGGCGGATATAACCCATGTAGGTAAATAAGAATTTCTAAAACCGCTTTGGCTATCTGTTTGACTTCAGCTTCTGTAAAAGTTCGCCCAGTTTGTAAGTATTGCTCTAAAGTTTGGGCAGGGATATAAGTTTGTACCAGGGCAAATCCCTTGATGGTTGGTAAATTTACCTCAAAATAGTTTAAATACTGAGGAATTAAGGGATGTGACAAAGATTTTAAAGTTTCAGCTTCCCGCTCAAACAACTTGAGCGAATCCCATTCAAAGTCACCACCAAAAGAGAGTAACTTAATGACAACTAATTCCTGAGTTTTCAAATCACGAGCTAACAACGTTTGCCGCCCTGCTTTTTTTCCTAATAGCTGCTGAACTTCGTAGCGTTCGCCTAATATTTCGCCGATCATTATGGTTTCTTATAATGCTACGGTTGAAAAGTTTTTAGAGCTTATAGCTTTTAAATTTGGCAAATCTATATCTTTAGTATAATTGCGTAGTTCTATGCCCTCCCAACTTTGGCCTTATATTACCCCTGGTATTCCCGATGAATTGTTTGAAAATTTGCCAGGAATCCCCCTGAGCCAGCGAGAAGTCAGACTACTATTGATTGCCCAACTGCGGCTAAAATCAGATTCTGTATTGTGGGATATTGGCGCAGGGACAGGTACAATTCCGGTAGAGGTGGGGCTACTATGTCCAAAAGGAAAGATTATCGCTATAGAAAGGGATGAAGAAGTAGCTAATCTGATCAAGCGTAACTGCGATCGCTTTGATGTGAAAAACGTCGAAGTAATTGAAGGTAGCGCCCCAGAGTGTTTACACGATTTGAAAGTTACCCCTCACCGTGTTTGTATCGAGGGAGGACGCCCTATTCAGGAAATTCTACAAGCAGCTTGGCATTATTTGCCGCCATCCGGTCGGGTTGTAGCCACAGCTGCTAATCTAGAAAGTCTGTATGCTATTTCCCAGAGCTTTTCTCTATTAAGGGCTAGAAATATCGAAGTCGTCCAGTCTGCGGTTAACCGCTTAGAGACACGTGGCTTTTCTCAAACCTTTACCGCCGTTGATCCAATTTTTATCCTCAGTGGTGAGAAACTTGATTAGGGAATGGGGCATGGGGCATAGGGCATTGCAAGAGACGGCAAGGGAAGGGGGGAAACAGAGATAAGGAAGTTAGGGGGAGCAGGGGAAGCAGGAGAAGAAAGAATAACTAATTAATTAATAAATGCCCAATTCCCAATGCCCCATGCCCCATGCCCAATGCCCAATGCCCAATGCCCAATGCCCCATATTTAATACTTCTATGCCTTGGTCTCGGATTATTAGTGGAATTGTTGCGATCGCTCTTGCTCTTTCTGTGACCCTTTTGGGGGGTTGGTACTTTACCATCATGTTTGCGGTTGTCATCTTTTTGGGTCAACAGGAATATTTTAATTTGGTGCGAGCCAGAGGCATCGCTCCTGCTGCTAAAACGACTATGGCTGTCAGCCAAGTTCTGCTGGGAATTTGTACCCTTGATGGCAGTTTAGCTGATGCTGTGATGCCAATAGCTGGCACACTTATTTGTTTTTATCTACTGTTTCAGCCCAAATTTGCCACGATCGCTGATGTTTCCGCTTCTATTATGGGGCTATTTTACGTAGGTTATTTGCCAAGTTACTGGGTGCGATTACGAGCAATTGATAGTGCTGCTTTTAGCAATCTCCCTTTCGGAGGTTACTGGCCCCCAACCTGGACAGATTTCTGGGAAAAGGCAAATTCTGCTTCTTTATCACAAGGTTTTACAGCAACACTGTTGACTTTTTTGTGTATTTGGGCAGCCGATATTGGTGCTTACACCATTGGCAAATTCTTTGGGAAAACCCGTCTGTCTGACATTAGCCCGAAAAAAACTGTAGAAGGGGCTGTTTTTGGCATTACTTCAAGTGTTGCTGTAGCCATAGCAGGAGCCTATTATCTGCACTTGCCCAGATCCCCCATCACGGGTTTAGCATTGGGTTTACTAATTGGTATTGCTAGTCTTTTAGGGGATCTTACCGAGTCTATGCTCAAGCGAGATGCTGGAGTCAAAGATTCTGGGCAGTTAATCCCCGGACATGGTGGTATTTTAGACCGTACTGATAGTTATATTTTCACAGCACCTTTGGTTTACTATTTTGTGACATTACTGTTACCGCTACTATAGCGATTTTAGAGGCTGTTTGAAAAGTTTGGGGGGGTAAAATTTTATGCTAATCGTCTTACCATGATCCGGATCATGGCAAGGTAGATAAACGTCTCCGATGTTTCCGGTAATAACTCATAGTCTCTGGCCAATCGCCGACAGCCCATTAGCCACCCAA
>NZ_JACJQM010000096.1:0-17905 GCF_014696655.1 Nostoc sp. FACHB-888
AGGGGAAGCTCAAAAAGAATACGACGGGGTGATGGGAAAGTTTCCAGTTTAATACTGCTGTACTACTTTGCCCCTGGTGACAGCTTCCGTAACACTACCCCTCTTTGGGCATCAGCCGCTTCTTGCTCCATTATTTGGATATAAGACTTGCGGTTAACGCCTCCGATCACCAAACCATAAACAAAACTGATCAAAGGTTGAAGAAGCCCAATAATGCTTAGTCTGCGACCACGGCGTTTTGTTTGTTCCAAACGTTTTTGCTCACCTCTAAAGTAATAGGTGTAGCCTGGTTCACTCCACAGACAAAATCCTGATTCATCTAGATACTTTAAGTCTATTTCTCCGGTAGCAGCAGCTAATTGCAACATATCTAAGTCTGCTTGCTTTTTCTCGCGTATTACAGGGTTTTGTTTTCGTTTATGGCTTTTTCTGCTTCGTTTCCAAATGACCCCCTTTTTTTGAGTACCAGTCTTAATCTGTCAGGACTCAGTTGAATTTGGCGATCGCTAAGAAGTTTTTGAGCTAATTGAAGACTATTGTATGTGCGTGGTTCTTTTTTAAGGCATTCTTCTAAAAAAACTATATCTGATTCCTCCCATTTCGGTTTTCCTCCTCGACCGACTTTATCCCAAAGTCCTTCTAGACCAAGCTTTTCCCATTTATGTAAAACTTCTCTGACTGTTTGCAAAGTCCAGTTAAAATGAGCAGCTATTTTTTCAACGTACCAGCCATGTGCATTTAGCCTGATGATCTCTGCTCGATCTTTGACTTTCTGTGGTGCATCCGCAGTTCTTAGATTTAATAAAGTTTTATCCTGATCACGAGTCAGAAATACCCTTAAACGAGCGCCCATGTCTTAGTCACCTCGGTAGATGCATTCTCCGTATTTACTTATCTTTACATAGTTTGGTTTTTTCACGCCAACTTACTTATATGATGCACTAAAATTCAATTGTCTTAAACATTACACATACACTTAAGGGATTTTTGTATCAGATTATATCAATCTGCTTATTTGCAGGTTATTATAATTTTTGCGTCTTGCTAAGGAATTAAAATTATGATATATGCGAACCAGTGCGGAAATTAAGGCAGAAATCGCAAAAAACTTTGGTTTTGTTCCTTCTTTCTTTGAGCCAGCCGAGCAGAATGTACAAGCATTAGAAAATCTCTGGCAACAAACGCTTTGTGCTTACGTTAATAATCCCTTATCGCCAATGTTGAAGGAAAAGCTTTTTGCATACCTTTCACGTTACTGTGCTTTGCCATATTGTATAATTTGTCATAGTTGCCACTTACGCACTTTAGGGGTAGAAGCACAGCAGATATTAGATTTGCTCGAATCGCCTCCGCCAACGGCAACCGACATCGATGCATACCTATATATACTTGCCTGCTCATCTAGCCAGTTGATAAACCTATCAGATTTGAGTGAGGCACTGGAAAAAAGTTTACTATACTGTTCAATATTCATCTTCCTCGAGCCAAAACAGAGTAAGGATTGTCGCTCCCATCTGCGTCACCTGCTTGGGCTTGTAAATTACCAGCACTTAATTACGTTTATAAGTTACATAAAAATGTGCCATCTGTGGATAGAAGGTCACCCCGAAGTTTCTTATAAAACAGATAAGCGAGTTATTAAGCAATTAAGTAAATTATTAGAATCAGAGCCAAGTTTAGCTGATTTCTTTGATAACTACATTGAAAAAATTAGGCACCAACAGCAACTTCAAACAGAGCATTCAGCCCAAGTTGCCCAGCGCCAGCAGAATCAGGAAGCATTACGAAAAGCTTACGAGCAGTTAGAAATCCGGGTTGAGGAACGAACTGCCGAGCTATTAAAATCTAATATGCTCCTCAAACAGGAGATATCGGAGCGCCAGCAGGCCCAGGCACGATTAGCTAATATTGCTTTTCATGATGCATTAACAGGTTTGCCCAACCGGATGCAATTTATGGAGCGGTTAAAGCAAACAGTCGAGCGTGCTAAAAGCTCTGATAATTTATTTGCTGTTCTATTCCTGGATTTAGATCGCTTTAAGATTGTTAATGATAGTCTTGGACATATTATAGGAGATCAATTACTGGTTGCCTTAGCTCATCGACTTCAAACTGGGCTACGCTCTGGAGATATTTTAGCCCGCCTGGGAGGAGATGAGTTTGCCATCTTGTTAGAGGAGATTCAGGGGATTAAAGATGTTATTGACATTGCCGAGCGGCTGCAACAGGAATTGGCAATACCTTTCCATTTAAGCGGGCATGAGGTGTTTTCTACTGTGAGCATTGGTATTGCCCTTAGTACAACAGGTGATCACCAAGTAGAGAACCTCCTACGCAACGCTGATATTGCAATGTATCGCGCTAAGGCTTTAGGCAGGGCAGGTTACAAAATATTTGATACAGCTATGTACACTGAACGTGCAAAGCTGTTGCAGTTAGAGACAGACTTGCGACGTGCTATTGAACGCCAGGAATTTCGGATTTACTACCAGCCAATTGTTTCATTGCAAACTGAAAAAATTATCGGGTTTGAGTCTCTTATCCGATGGCAGCACCCAAAGCAGGGTCTTGTGCTTCCAACAGATTTTATTTCAGTGGCGGAAGAAACTGGACTAATCGTTCCCATTGGCTACTGGGTACTTCGAGAGGCTTGCAACCAGATGCGCCAATGGCAGCAGCAATTTCCGCAAACCCAACTGACAATCAGCGTCAATCTTTCTAGCAAACAGCTTTTGCAATCCAATTTCACTGAGCAAATTTACTTGATTTTACAAGAAACTAAGTTAGATCCATCTAGGTTAAAACTAGAAATGACTGAAAGTGTACTCATTGAGAACACTCAATCTGCAACAGCTATACTTTGGCAACTCAAGAAACTAGGTATTGAATTACACATAGACGATTTTGGTACTGGTTATTCATCTTTAAGCTATCTGCACCGTTTTCCTATTAATGCACTAAAAATTGACCGCTCCTTTATTAAAAATATGGACACTAGTAGAAAATATGCAGAGATTGTACGCACGATTATTGCATTAGCTCACAATCTAAACATAGATGTTATAGCAGAAGGAATAGAAACAGTAGTGCAGCTCGAGCAAGTTAAAAAATTGCAATGCAAATATGGGCAAGGGTACTTTTTCTCACAACCAGCAGCAGTATCAGTCGCAGGTGCTTTAATACAACAGCAGTCAAGTTAAGCATCCCCAAGAGCAATGCAAAAATGTGCAACCAAAGCGTATGCATAAACTTAAAACCCGTCCGATACATTTGCAATTGTGCCCGAATTTTGGCGACGTATATGCTGAAGCTGAACTTGAGTTCGAGCATTGGTTAGGGGAGACCGCTTTCACTCCTATACCAGCCGTGTTTCAAGTTTATTCGTTGTGTAACGTGGATCTTGATTGTGACGGCTGGTATCTTTTTTCAAGGCTTGTGCCTACTTAGTTGATTCTAGACTTATTTGCTCTACGTTTAAATTTTTAGCTGATATGTTAAATTCATAACATCTAGCTGATATCAAGTTAAAATGTGTTTAGATATCAGAAGTAATAACGCTTAATATGTAACCCATAAAATTTGATTCTTGTCATCTATCTATACTGGGATAATTGCTGGATAGATGTATCAATAGTTATAGCTTTGTTGATAGTAAATTACAATCCTACTGACTGGATTTTTGAGAAATGATTAGTGATTTTAGTAGTAATATGTTGTTAGTTAATAGCAATTAACCTTGCAGTAAAAATTCTCAAGCTACCGATTCTCCTCTTATTAAGCAACAGATGCTTGTACTCGAAACGCGGGTAAAATCTGACCTATTTTAATGGCGAATTACAAATTGCTATTACTTATATGTCGTGTAACTCGTAAATGTAGCTTGTTTGGACGTAAAAGTATTAACGGTAAAACCCCTACCTAAGCTAAAAAATGCTGAATTAGTGAATTCAGCATTCTTCTTCAATTAATTGCTTTATCCTTTGTAGTTCACTTCAATACAGGGAGTCAATCAATGTGGTTAAGTACACGAGAAATTTTATATGTTAATAATTGCCACTGGCGTGACTATTTTGATTCTCTTGGCTTTCCCCGTAGGGCAGAAATTCGCAGTATTGATTCTTGGTGCAATCCTCATGTTCATTACTCGGAAAACTTTCGCTTGCATTCATTAGAACAGGCTTGGGATTTAGTTGATTGGTTGCCTATTCCTATTTTTAAACGACAATATTATCTCCTATTTACAAATGCTGATAAACAAAGGGTGTTATTAACTCATCCTCGATTGCGCCTGCTAGGACATGAACTGTTAGATCACCAATTTAACTCCTCATTATTAAACTATTGGCCCTGGGAAGGAGCGTTAGCTCCTTTTGCTCAAAGAGTTAATAAGTATGGACTACTTAGTTGGGATGATGCTAAAGCTGCTCAAGTTATTCTTCCAGAACTTTGGCATGGTGCCCCTCGCTCATGGGTGGCTATTGCGGCTTTATTTGAAGTTTTACCGGGAGCAAGATAATATCAGACCCTACTAAATAGCAGCCACAGAGGAATAACGCAGATAGTGACTGTTATTGCCGAGGGGGTGGAAACAATTGAACAATTAAACCAACTTCAAATCAAACAATGCCAACACGCACAGGGATACTTCTTCTCACCCCCACTTGATAGCTTCTCCCTTGAGCAATTAATTTCATCTAGCTTGCACCCTAACCCTCTTCTGTCATGGGAGAAACCAATCACGCTCAAGCCTTTAGGAGCTTTAATGTCCAGGTTTGGACTATAATGCCTCATGCGATTGCACAGATGGCAATCGGAACGCAAAACAAGCCCACAGCTTTCTCGGAAGTAGGACTACTGGGAACTAGAAGGGTTTGTTGTCGGTGGCTGTGGTAGTCGGGGGCTTTTATGTTTTCAGTGGGGAGTATGTGGCGGTATTCAAAAGATAAAATAAGTCAAAGTAGGAAAAGTAGGAAAAGTAGGATCTTTTCGTAATTTATTACATAATAGTTTGATATGTTGTAAGCTAAGTGTTGAATACAGTATTAATCAATAATCAATATCCTGATTAAATTGTCTTCATTTATTTGAGATATTTAAAATCATTAATAAGATTGTTAATTTTACTCCTGAAGGAATAGAAGTATTTTCTAGGTAATAATGTTATCTTCTTAATAAGCACAATTTAAATATTTTTATAAAATGCGATATAGCCCGTTTGAAGTCTCTCTAAAAAGTAGCGATTAATAAAGGCTTGTGCTTATGATTGATAGCATCTCTATTCAAAATTTTTATTAAAACAGAGGCATTTATTCTTATCACTACTGAAAAGCCGATACAAATCTCAGTAACCTTTTCCACTAAAATTTATGTTAGCTAAAAATGATATCGAACCGTTAAAAAGAATTTTGGTTATTGAAGACGATCGTGTTACAAGGGATCTTTACATTCAAGGACTCAAAGCAAAAGGTTTTGATGTCATGGATGTTCAAAGCGGTCTTCTAGGTATCAAACAAATACAAGAGCATTTACCTGACTTAGTGATTTGCGATATTACAATGCCTGATATTGATGGTTATACAGTTCTAAATACCTTACGCCAAGACCCCCAAACAGCAAATATTCCCTTCATTTTTCTTGCCAGCAGCACGACTAAAGCAAATATTCGCAAAGCTATGGAGTTAGGAGCGGATGACTACATTACCAAACCATCAACATTAGACGAGCTACTTAAAGCAATTAATATCCGCTTACAGAGACAGACTTTTCTTCAATCCTGGTGTGCTACTAAATTTCAGAAAGCTTTTAACTCCGTGTCTGCAACGAAGAATTCAGTGATTGTCCAGGAAGCATCAATCTTTCCCAACGCTCCAGAATTAAAAGCAATGTTTGAGTTTATAGAAGCCCATTATCATGAAGGAATTAGTCTGTGTGATGTCGCCCAAGAGCTTGGTTAGTCACCTGCTTATTTAACTAATAGAGTTGCAAAGCAAACAGGAGAAACTATAAACAACTGGATTGTCAAACGTCGGATGCTAGGAGCGCGATTGTTACTTCAAAATAGCGAGCAGACTGTAGAGCAAATTGCTAAAGCATTAGGCTACCAAGATGTATCTCATTTGTCTCGCCAGTTTCGGCAACATCATGGCTTACCTCCCCATGCTTGGCGTAAACAATATCATGCACTTGCTTCAAAAGTCGGCATTTAAGTACTACAAATGAGTTGAATACTTTTAAAATTTTCTTTACGAATCAACTTTGATCTTTGATTTTAAATCTTCCCTCAAGGGTTAACTCATATCTTGCACCTGATAAAAACAACCAGTATTAACCAAGAACAAGAAAATAAAAGTAACATCTAAAGATAGAACTTCTACTTTATGTACTGACATAATAAACTACATTTAGTATCAGAGTATATACAAATGACATATACAAAGATGGGAATAATGTCATCTGCATAAAGATATTTTTATATGCTCGTAAAAAATGAGAAAAAAGGGCGTAGATAACATAAATAACAGCAAGAAATATGGAAATCATTCTTGCCCACGCCCATACCCTAATGTATACGATTCTGGGATTGATGCCTAGTCTTTATCAACGAGATAACTTGGAAGCAATGCTAGGGCTATTTTTGGCAGCAAATGGAAAACCTCTGCCACATTACAGCAAATCTAAATCCGAAAGCGCTTTAAGTAGATTTTTAAATACCTATAAATGGCCTACTCGTAAGCTAATTCGTCATGTTCGTCAACAGGCGATTGAGCAAGTTAACAGTCATTGTCCATTGGGAAGAAAAGCGTTTCTACAAGTAATAGTTGACCTGACAACTTTAGAGAAATGTGGTCAGTTTAAAGCATTTAAGAATCTAATAACCGTTTACAACGGCAAACGAGGCTTGCATATAGTAGTCTTGTACTTAGTAGTTGGACAATGGCGCATACCTTGGAATATGCAGATGTAGAAATTCAAAACACATCTTTTGAGGAATGGACACTAGAAGTAGGTCAGTTTGATGCTGTATTAGCAGCATCTTCTTTTCATTGGATATCTCCTGAAATAGGCTATGCAAAAGCGGCAAGTGCATTGAAGGATAACAGGTATTTGATTTTACTGTGGAATAAGGAACTGCAACCTAGGTACGAAGTTTATCAAACTTTATCAGAAATTTATCAAGCATACGCTCCATCTGTCGCTCGTTATGAAGATGATGAAACACAACAAGAAATCCTCAAACAATTAGGGGGTATGATAATTGATTCTAGGCAATTTAAAGACTTGAAGTTTGGACAAGTTAAATCTGAAGTAATCTATAGCTCAGATGAATATTTAACTCTGTTAAATACTTATTCACCGTATTTAAAGTTAGAACCACAAAAAAAAGAATTGCTGTTTGCCGGGTTAAAGCAACGAATAGATAATGACTTTGGAGGACAGCTTAAACTTTCATATATTTCGGCTTTTCATATTGCCCAAAAGAATTAAAATGTTGGCTTACTGCCTCAGAGGATGTTTAAAAAGTCCTTTCCCAATACAACACCCTTGACCAAATTTTGACAACCATTGGTTGTCAAAATTTGGTCAAACATAAATACACCATTACCCCAAGGAGCAATCGTAGCCTGTGGAGGGCGGTTGTTAATCGGGCAGGGATGAGGACGGGGGCGGCGAGAAGCTCTTCTTAAGCCTTTTCAAAGGATACGAAGATAAGAACGGCGATCGTAGATGTGGCGTACACCAAAAGGGTTGCCGTAGGCATCAAAACGAGAGTGCAAATCTACAACTCGTTCCTTGACAAGCTCTAACCAAGTATTAACAATTACAAAGAAAGGCAGAGGGACGAGGGCAGAAGGCACTTATGTTAAGAGTGTCAATAAAAACTTTAGTTGTGGGTTATTGCCCACTAAAAAAGAAAATGTATTTCAAGACGCGTAGTGAACCAGCGCTGTAGGCGGGTTTCCCGCCGTAGGCGACTGGTGAACCCGGAGGGCGCATATTTACGGCGTCCAAGTTTTCAATCCCACGTTTTTAAGCGTGGGTTCCTTCTGCCTTCTGCCTTCTGAATCAATTATATCTTCGCCAATTCCTAGTGTCTTATAGCTCTGTGTTAACTGCTACCAAAGCAACTCAATTTGCGGCGTTGCTGAATCACAGAATTATGCGGTCGCCATATTCTCAGGGGAGCAAAGCCTCAGCATTTGAATACAACGATGTTTAATAGAGTTGCAAAGCAAACATTGCTTACGCTGTGATTGATGACATTAAAGCTAGGAGAAAAAGATAACTCCAGTACAAAAGTATTAAATTTGGCTTTAATCCCTCTGATTAAATTTTCACTACATAGAACAAAAAACCAAGTAATTTTGGCAACTAATTTTGCAGCACTAACAAAACATTGGCATTTTGCAAACCACGTTGCTGGGTCTGACTCAAGGTCTTGTTAACTGCATACTTTTGATTGATGGAATTGAGCAGTTGAGCTTGGTTGTGCTTGATAGCAACACCCGGCACATCAGCAATAAAATCAAAAGTTCCATCAACATTGCTAGACCAGCCAATGTCACATTCGCCTTCAAGAACAGCAAGGTTAAACATCTCTATAAATCCTAACACCCAAGCATAAAGGAAAAAGTCTAACCAACTAAGTAGAGCAAGTTACGAACTACGCTATAGCCACTTAGATCCCAAAGTAGGTAAGCAAGGAAGCCAATCATCGCAAAGCGCCCGTTCCAAATTTCAGCTTGGGGATTCCAGCCAAAGAGCAAGCCATTCCGGTCTTTGCCATTGTAAGCTTTAGTAACAGGGGGTTTTTCGGTAGCAGTGTTAGATTGCATTGTTAATATTCCTCAATAAAACTCAATATTTCTTTGATATTTCGATAATAATTACCCTGAATACAAAAATTCCCTGTCTTTAGATTTAAATAGCACGCAACCTGAAGGACGATTCTTTTTGCAAGAAACTTGTATACAGGAACACAATATACTCGCTTTGTATAAGAGGCTATTTACAAATACTCGGTTAATATCTTATTTATTTTAAAATGAGAATTGCTGCGTTGAAACTCTTGTATATCAAGTTTTTAAGGAGTAAAAGTGTCAACCTAAACTAGTTGCATCTGGAAGTACTTTAAGTATTAATACTTGAAGTATTCCCAAAGATAGAAGTTATAAACTTTTAAAATCCATAGCATTTGAAGGAGAAATCTATTTTCATTAAAATAATTTAAAAATAAATTTTAAATATTTAAAACGATGTTAAGTAGTTTTTTTACATTAGCAGAAGAAAGAGAAAAAATATTTCGCAATGAACTGATTCAGTACGGTGTATCATCCAAAAAAGCGGTAATAGCAGCCAAAATTATAGCGTCTGGCCAGTCAGATGAATTATTATCACAAGAAGAGATAAGAATTGTCAAGGATGCTCGCCAAAAATGGTCTGTACGAAATAAACGTTATAAACCTTAAAGATTGAAGATGGTAATATTCTGCGCTCTTTATATAGAAACTATGGAAGCTGAAGGCTTTGAGGTGATAAACATTCAAAAGAAGCGATTGCACCCCCTTACGTACTGTCTTAGCAATCCTTTTTTGATAACTTCTTAACCTTAATTACCGCCATAATCCAGTAGCAGCCAAGGTAAAAGAGCTTTTATCAGGTAGATTAGATTCTCTATTGGCTCCGATTTGACAAAGTAAGAGCTAGCGCCTAAGTGCATAGCTTCTATAGCTTGATTTTTATCTTCTAAGTCACTAATCACGACCACTGGTATCTGGTTCAATAAGGGATGCTGTTTTACCCATGTTAATAACTCTAGACTTGACAAAACAGAGATGTTGAAATCTGATAATATTACTAGAGGTAAACAGGAATCTAAGTTATCAACTGAAGAAACTTTGCTTTCAAGATAATCTACAGCTTCTACCGGGGATTTGACTATAAACACATTTACGAATACATGGTCTAAAGACGCTTGTTCAATCACATCTTTAATTAAAATTTGTGTAATCGGCTCGTTAGAAGCTAATAAAATGGTGTAATTATATGAATTCATAAGCTAAATGCAACTATAGTAATCCTATATTATTTGTGAAAAATCACAGTTAAGGACTCTCCACGCAATCTGACTGCTCGTGGCGAGTAAACAACGCACTGTACAAGAATTTCAATTGCTGACGATGGGTATTTTTCTCAATTCAAGCCACCTGTGTAATGAAAAATTGCCCTGGGGAATTAAGTCTAAAGCAGTACTTGAAATAGGACGAAAAAAAAAATCCAAATATCAGCTAATGCCCAGCCACGAGTAAAGACAGCTGCAGGGCAAACGCATCTAAATATTGACGAGCCTGAATCAGGATGAAATACACCAAGACTCACACTACATAAGGCTTTGAGGAAATTAAATCTCACTTAAAATGAAAATGATAATCATTGTGAGGGGGAGTTAGAGGCAGCCGTCGGCTGCCTAAATTTTCACGGTCAGTTCTCCACTTAATAGCGTAGGTTTTCTCACAGTCTGATTCTCAATAGTTTTAGATTAATGACTAGGAATCACGAGGAGATCAGCGCAAAGAAAAACTCGATTTATGCGATCGCCAGCGCGTTGGGCGGTTACGCCATCGAAAACTCTTCAAAGTGACTTATTACAGATGGCGTGAAAAGTCAGGACGGCTGCCCTTGATTGAACATGGTATTCTCACATTTATCAGAAAGAAGAATTACATTCTCCCAGCTCCTAAGATGAAGCTCAAACCAAAAATCACGATTGCTGACCATTTTTGGGGAATAGAAGACCCACGAATTGACCGCACTAAACGACACAATTTAATTGATATCATGACCATTGCTGTATGTGCTGTGATTTGTGGAGCGGATGGTTGGAAGGTATTAGAACTATCTGGATGTATTGTGACGATTGATGCAATCGGTTGCCAGAAAGAGATTGTGAAGCTAATAACACAGCAAAATGCAGATTATGTAATTGCGTTAAAGAAGAACCAAGACAACCTTTATGATGAAGTTGAAAAACTATTCTCTTCAGGCATAGCTACAGGGTTTGAGGGGATTGCACATAGCACATATAAAACAGAAGAAACAGGGCATGGTCGTCATGAAATCCGCAATTACGTAATGTTAATGGAACCTCGGCTTAATCCAGATTCAGTTTGGTCAAAATTTAATAGTGTTGGAATGGTAGAATCCGTCCGTTCATTAAATGGTGAAACAACGGTTGAAACCCATTATTTTATCAGTAGCCTTGAATCAAATGCTAAACAGTTTGGTAATTCTATTCGCAGTCATTGGGGAATTGAGAATTCATTACATTGGATATTAGATGTCGCCTTGAAGGAAGATGACTGTCGCATTAGAAAAGATAATGCTCCACAAAATTTTGCAATTCTCAAACATATTGCAGTCAATCTTTTAGGTCAAGAGAAGCGTGTCAAACGTGGAATAAAAAATAAACAGTTTCTCGCTGGGCTGGATAACAATTATTTAGCAAGAGTTTTAGCATTAGCATAAACTCATATATCAGAAATTAAATTTGAATATTTAGGAAGAATTTCATTTTTCCTCTAAATAAACATAGTTTTATAAACTCGAATCTTGAGTTATTTTAGTATCAATAAATAATCATTCAGCTTCAGATAAGATAATTCATGCTTTTTGAGAATACTTCATTTATTTTATTTATCATTTAATCAATTTTTACAATTATCTAGGTCATTTTGAAATCTCTCTTAGTTTTGACTAGTAAATAAGATGCGTTCTCCCTAAAGACAGCTGTGGCTAGTGAACCTTGCGGGGCTACAAAAAGGGCTATGATGCAGATAGAATAAGCCTCATAGCCCTCTTTCCTTGTTGGTAGTACTTACGCTTATTAGGACTTAATCTCAATAATTCAGTGACTAACTCATAAGAGTTTTCCATGAAATTGATCCAATTGTCACCATAAAGACCAATATAAAAACTACTATGTCGTCGAATAATCCGCTTAGATTCTTTAATTCGTCCAACATATTTTTGAACGCCCATACGTTTAATTTTTTGACCAGATATAGTTGCAGCAGTATAGGCGAGTGAGATTAATAATGTTAGGGAAATTAGCCGTTGACCTGATACATTAGTATCTTCCAAATTATAACCACCACTCTTAAAATCTCTAAACATTTCTTCAATATCAAAGCGTTGTTTATAAGCTCTAATAACTGAATCTAAATCATCTAAATTGGTAAGGATAAACCAACCCTCCTCCGGCGCAACTCCCAAACGTTTACGTTTCCATTTAGCAGCGAGATTAAAGCTAACAAACCCAAGGGATTTTGTATATTTAATGCCTTGGTAAAAGAAAGAAAGGCCAGGCGCTAAACCTAAATCTCTTAATTGCAGCCAAATTTCCGGTTCTATTTCTATAAATGCATCTTTTTTTAAGCGTAAACAGAAATATACTTTCTGCTCTGTCAGCCAGTTAGCCAGCCTTATTGAACAAAATTCACGGTCTCCTAACACTACAGTCTTATAATTATTAAAAAGAGGCAATGCTTTTTTAAATACTGCTTCTTGTTCATCAAAATTGCTTGAACCCAATTTGTCTAATAGCTTAAAGTATATTGGGATAGACCTTTTATCCCAAACCACACTAATCATTAATATATTAATACACCCCCAATTAGTCCGGTCAATTACTAAATAAATAACTTCATTTAAAGGAAAATATATCTCTAACCAGCTTTTAATAATTGGGAACCAAATTTCTTCAACATTTATATAATTTAAAGATAAGAATCGTTGGATTTTCTTTCTTCTACTTTCAAATAATATTGGTATGGGTAAACCAGTAGCCAATGCTTCAAGGCTTACAGTTTTTATTGATTGTAATAAATTTATCAGGATTTTTAGTAATAAATATTCTGCACGTCCCAATTCTCGCTTGAGGTTTGTTTCGTAGAATTCTGGTAACATTATCATTAAATAGAGCTTGTTGCGAATGAAGGCTCTTTTTCTTTTACCACAAATTGCTACACTACTTGCCATATATCTATTTCAGGGTATTTTGTCTCCCCTCAAGCTAGTGAACACACAGGATTAACACTGGCATTCGTCACAGGAATCAGGATAAGATGTGCTAAAGTCAGCCCTAAATCGATGGCGATGGGTGCAGATTAGTCGCGGCAACAGTTGATTGACCTTTGGGTGCAAAAAGTAGCTTCTTCGTGTGCAGATATTACACCCCTGTGGCTCCATATTTCGCCTTCGCTTCTGCCGTGCGCTCCCTAATGGCTTTCGGCAACTCCGGTTCCGGGCGTAGTTTTAGGCAGCGACACTAAAATAAAATTTATATAACGTAGTATTTGTCAATACTCTTAGGGCTGAGGAAAAAGTCCAATATGATCTACAACTTTGGGCTGTTTTCTCAGAATTTGTATAAGTTATACATAACTAAAACATTAACTCAAACATGATCTTTGATTGTGAAAGGTTATCTTAAACAAATCAACGTCAAGTAGGTGAGGTCGTTGTTTGTATGTTCTCGAAATAGAAGTTGTTGAAGTTTTAATTTGCCGTAATCAGCTGATTTTAGAGCAAATTAGTCTTGAGTATAAACAGCTTACAGTGGTTGATTTATAGCAGGGGCAACCACTTCCGATAGTCCAAGGTATTCTAATTGATTACCAAGAAGGGGAAAAGGGGAAAAGGGGAATGGGTAAGGGCAAGGGAAGAACAAAAAAACTTTTCCCCACAAGGTATAAAGCCCCTATTTTTAAATATGAAAAACAAAAAAGAAGATGATACCCGCCACGTAGTGCGATAACTTAATAGGGTTCATGTCTTGAAACCCCTGTTTTTAAATATGGGGTTCCCTTTCCCTTTCCCCCTTACCCTTTCCCCCTCTTTTTCATGGGTTACTGGTTTTATACCATTGAATAGCTCAAGCAGGAATATCTGAAAAAGGGGATGAAGTTTTTAGCTCCAGAAGTTCTTTAACGCGAGTCAGTGACTATAATTTCGGGAAAACATACTGATAACAATCTATACGTAATATGATGCCAAAAAATCTATCAAGTTTAGTTCTGATTGTTGATAGTGAAGCGTTCAACCGTCAACAACTGCGACTTTTGTTAGAACAAGCAGGGTATCGAGTGGTAGAAGCAAGAAATGGTATGGAGGCAATCAATGTTTTTCAACAACTGCGCCCACAACTAGTACTCCTTGACACCATCTTGCCAGACATGAAGGGGTTTGAGTGTTGCGCTAAACTCTTGAGTATTGACTCAAGTAAATACACTCCAGTTTTAATGCTTACAGTAGTTGAGGATACATCTTCGATTGAAAATGCATTTCTTGCTGGTACAACAGATTATGTAATCAAACCTTTTAACTGGTCAGTTTTGCGTCAACGGATCAAATGCTTGATTGAGCAATCACAGCTACATCGAAAACTCGTTGCAATTAATGAAGAATTGCAACGATTAGTTGGGATCGATTCCTTGACTCAAGTGGCTAATCGCCGACGATTTACTGAGTATATTGACCAAGAATGGCGACGCATGACACGCTTGCAACAGCCAGTGTCTCTCATCCTGCTTGATGTTGATTTTTTCAAGTCCTACAATGATACCTATCGTATCTTGATGAATGAATGAAATCAAAGAACGATGCCACTTAATATACAAGAACGAAGCCAAAAAGTCTTGCAGTGTTTGTGTCAGAAAACTCAACAGAGTCTACGTAGCATCGCCGCGGCCACAGGAATACCGAAAAGTAGCGTCCATCGGCATCTGAGGACTATAAAGCAACGACAACGGTATCCAGAGTCCCACTTGTGGGAAACGAAGGAGGGTGGAGATTGGCTGAGATTACTGGTGTTTGGAGTGATCTATTGCTTCGGCATCAAAGGGGGTATCGGTTCAGAAAGTCTGTCGGCATTTTTTCGCCTGTTACATCTCGAAGAGCGAATAGGGTGTTCTGCCCAGTGCCTTGAGAGAACTGGAAGTACAGGTCAAAGAGCAAATCATCGCCTATGGACAAGCCCAAGCAGAAGCAAGTCATGGCGAGCAACCTATTGGCATCTGCGTGGGGGCTGATGAAACGTTTTATGGGTTGCCAATTCTCGTGGCAATCGAGTTAGCCAGTGGGTTTATCTTCAGTGAAACAGAATGTGAGAACCGCACCTACGCAACTTGGTGGGAGCAGGTCAGTGGGTGGTAAAACCTAGATCAATGGGAGTGTCGGTGTCTGGTCAGTGATGGGGCAAAAGCGTTGGTCAAGCTGGCGTTAAGCGGCTTGACCTGTCCGAATCTACCGGATGTCTTCCATCTACTATATGCCCTAAGTAAATCGATGGGCAGTGCGATCGCCCGTCAACGGGTGCAACTGCAAAACCAACAGCAAGCCTTACAAACTAAACTCAACGCAGATTCATCGGCAAAGTCAAACTCCTTAGTGCAAGCTAAAATCACGGCGTTCCAAGCCCTTCAGCAAATGCTCGAAACCGATTACCAAAATTATCAGCAAAGTTTACACGCCTTGTCGCAAGCCATTCATCCTTTTAATCTCAACACTGGTGAATCCCAGTTTGGTTTGGAGTTACCCACGATGTTGCAAGTCCCCTTGCAACGATTGGCAGACTTGAGTCAAACCTATGCCCCAACTGCGAGTCAAGCTGCACTACACCGTTGGCAGCGTCAGATTCCCGACTTGAGTAGGACGCTCCATGCTTGGTGGCAGTGGGTGATTCAAGCCCTCAGCACCCAAACCCAAGATCCTGAGCTCCAAAACTGGGTGTTGAGCGTTCTGTTGCCTTGGGTGTACTGGCACCAACAAACCCGAAAAACCCGTCAACCCCAACTCAAACAGGGTTATCAGCAAGCGGCTCAACAGGCACAGGCGCGTTTCCTAGCAGATGGCTTCACCCAGACCTTGCACAACTCTGAGCAACAGCAGTGGATTGATTGGGCAATCTGGATGTGTGCCAAATTCCAGCGCACTTCTTCGGCGGTCGAAGGACGCAATGGCTATTTATCTGCTCTCCATCATGCCAATCGCGGTTTTACCGAACAGACCTTGAAGGTGTTGACCATTATCCATAACTTTGACCTCAAACGTGACGATGGCACTACTGCTGCCCAACGACTCTTTGGTAAATCATTCCCTGACTTGTTTGAGTCGGTTCTCCTACAAATGGGAGAGCTACCCAGACCCAGACATACCTTAAAAGCTCGAAAGTCTCAAAAGCCTACCGTACAAGCTGTCCCGGCTTAAGTTGCTACCCAAAATTTTTGCATTATCTGTGTCAGTTAAAAATTTAACTTTTCACGATATTATGCAGAAAAGGTGATTTTGAGGGTTTTTCAAGCTCGATACTAGCTCTACTGCTATCATTCCTAGGTAAGGGTTAAAGCCCCGTTCAAATTCTTCACGAATGCCTTCTGCCCTTTGCCTCCTGCCTTCTTTACAGATGTAACTTTCTGGCTTAAGTACTTAAGTCGTTACTAAATCCTAAGAGACTATTTTAGTAGAACGTTTAAGTAGTTTTGCTGTTTCTATTACTAATTCATTTATCCAAGGTTTTTGGATAAAAGTTTGAAAACCAGAGGCAATAGCCTCCTTATCTGCTTTAGCTTCAGTATTGCCAGTAAAAGCAATTGCTGGAATTTCTCTTGTTGTTAAAGACGTGACTGTTCTAACTTTGCGTATTAACCAATAGCCGGATTCTCCTGGCATAGTAATATCGCTAATCAAGAGATCCAGTTTATGTTGTTCAATGACTTCAAATGCTTTTAAAGCGTTATCTGCTGTTATCACTTTAACCCCATAGGTTTCAAAAATCTCGGTAATTAAAAACAGGATGATAGAATCGTTATCCACAGCCAGAATTGTCAAGCCTTTAAAGATATCTAAGTCTGTTGTGTCATCTTCAAAATCTTCATTATCAAGATTGTTTGAGAAATAGATATTATTCATAATCATTTGAAAAACTGTAATTATATACAAGTGGACTAAATAACTGAGTAATCGAATCAAAAATTGGAGCTAATCACTTGAATTATTTAGTAAAGGTAAAAATACATACGTCAGAATACTTAAAGAATTAGGAAAACATTTTTAAATAAATGTAATAACTATGCTATTCCTTATAAAGTAAGGATTCAGAAGGACTGAGTGCTAAATTCTTACCAGTAAACTAATATGTAATCATATACAACACAAAATTTAGTATGGCACTTGACTGTTAGAGATCATGTTTTAGCAAACGTTTGAGTAACGTATGATTTGTATGATTTTTACAATAAATATTTATTTTTTTCCGGTTCAGCTTGTTTGAGTCACAGCACTTGTTACCACCATTGGCTTGAACTAGTGGGAGTTAGGCAATAAATAGTGCTAGCTTTGAGAAGGTTAGACAGAATAAAGCATTTATTGAGCTTGCCATCATAACGTAAGAGATAGAATCAGGAAATGGAAATGGGAAATTCCAAACTGACCAAACGTATTTGTTGACCTATGAATGTGCTTTTAGTTGCTGACTCAATAGTTTGAACCATAACAGTATGGTATTTGAGAGAACGTACATCTCTTGTAAGTAAACTGACTTAAAATATAAACCGGATTTACCAAACCAGTGTGGTGCTAGACTTCATCCTATGACCAATGAGCAAGCCTTTGAGCAACCTATATCTGAACCTACCGCTAGTGAATCGTTCGAGGTAGAGCAACTTGATAATAAAGATGCTTTATTTCCCATCGTTGGCATTGCCGCCTCAGCAGGTGGATTAGAGGCATTTACGCAGTTGCTCAGACATTTAGCTACTGATACAGGAATGGCATTTGTGCTGATTCAGCACTTAGATCCTAACCACAAAAGTCTGTTAAGCGAGATTTTGGCAAGAAAAACTCAAATGCC
>NZ_JACJQM010000097.1:0-17853 GCF_014696655.1 Nostoc sp. FACHB-888
GATAAAAAGTGGTATATTTTCTGAATCGAGCAGAGTAAACTTGAAGAAGGCAGCTATACTAAAGGCAGAAGTTTTGCACATACCCCCAGTATTGAATAGTACTAATAAAAGCTGAAAGCAATGAAAAATAAGCATACAACCTGGAATGCTATTGAGCAGTGTGTGTAAGGTTCAGGCGATCGCTTTCCCTTGCAGATGCTATGGAACGGATACCCAAAAGCGAATCTGTTTAACTGGCTTTTGCAAGAGGTCTAATGATTAAAGTGATAATTTATTGGAAATATCAATACTAGGACTTACGTATTGACAGGAAAGACCAAAGATAATTTTAAAAACCACATCTATCGTAGGGACAATTTATGAATTGCTCCTATAGCAAGGGGTTTAAATATTATCAAAGAATGATTAATATAAGCCTGAAATGACTTACTGTAATAAAAGTATACCTTGATTAATTTAGTATGTAAGTTCTAAGTACTTATACTGAAAAGTTAAATTAGTGCATATTGGGAGATTTTTAGTAATGACAGTTGAAAATTTACTAGATATTTTGGCTCGTCTTCTTCAGCAAGAAACCTTGAACGATCTTCAACTGGTAGTGTTACAGCAAGTATGGCTTGGACGCACCTATGAGGAAATCGCAGAAACTGTTGGTTACGACACCGATTATATCAAGCACATTGGTTCCGGATTATGGCGACTACTCTCACAGAAGCTTGGGGAGAAGGTAACCAAAAATAATTGCCGAGCTGTTCTTCAAAAACGTTTGCGTTCTATGAATGCTGAACAATTACAACCAACGTTAGATAGCCCACAGATAGCTCATCTCGCACAACCACAGAAAGACACTACTGAAATTGCAGCCTTAAATCGACATACTGACTGGGGAGATGCCATTGATGTTGGTTTTTTTTACGGTCGTGACTCCGAACTAGCGACACTAGAACAATGGATTACAAAAGAACGTTGTCGCTTAGTCATGCTACTAGGAATGGGAGGGATTGGAAAAACAGCATTAGCAGTGAAACTAGCGCACAAGATTCAAAGAGAGTTTGAATACCTCATCTGGCGCAGTCTTCGCAATGCACCACCCATTGAACAATTGTTGGCAGAACTAATCCAAGTTCTCTCTAACCAGCAAGAGATTAATTTACCAGAAACCTTAGATAGCCAACTCTTGCGACTAATGAAGTATTTGCGTGCCTCACGCTGTCTGCTGATTCTAGATAATGCTGAGTCAATATTGCAAAGTGGCGAGCAGACTGGAAGCTATCGAGACGGGTATGAAGGCTATGGTCAACTACTGCGATACATAGGAGAAACAGCGCATCATAGTACTCTAGTACTAACTTCACGAGAGAAACCCAAGGGCTTGGCTGCAAAAGAAGGAGACATACTGCCGATTCGCTCATTACGACTGTCAGGGTTAAGCTTGGCAGAAGTTCAGCAACTGTTTAAAATTAAAGGAAAATACACTGGCTTACAAGCGGAATGGGAATTGGTCACTTCACATTATGCAGGAAATCCGCTTGCCTTAAAAATGGTCGCAGTAGCGATTGAAGATTTTTTTGATGGTCAGTTGGGGAAGTTTGTCAAGTTTTTTCAAGAAGAAACATTTATTTTTGATGATATTCGGGACTTGTTAGAACAACAATTCCAGAGGTTAACAAGTATAGAAAAAGCATTAATGTACTGGTTAGCCATTAACCGAGAGCCAGTCACGTTATTAGATCTGCAAGAAGATATTGTTGAGAGCAATTACCGAAGTAACATTATAGAGGCGTTATCTTCTTTGCAGAGGCGATCGCTCATTGGGAAAACTGGCTCTAGCTTTACGCAACAACCTGTAGTCATGGAATACATGACAGAAAAACTAGTTGAACAAGTTTATCAAGAAATTGTAACAGGAGAATTAGAGTTACTGTGTAGCTGTGCGTTAATCCAAGCTCAGTCGAAAGATTATATTAGAGAATGCCAAATTAGTCTCATTCTCCAACCAATCGCTCAGAATTTAAGCAATCTTTTTAGAACTAAACAAGAGATTGAAGACAAATGCCAACGAATTCTTTCACAAATTCGCTCCTTTAATAATAGTGGAGGACAATCAGCGTTTTCCACTGCTGCAGGTTATGCAGGTGGCAATTTACTTAACCTGTTACAGCAACTGCAAGTTAATCTAACTGGTTATGACTTTTCCTACTTGCCAATCTGGCAAGCATATTTGCAAGGAGTAAACTTGTACAAGGTCAACTTTGCCTATGCCGATTTGGCTAAGACTATGTTTTCCGAAACCATGAGCAGCACCACATGCGTCGTCTTTAGCCCCGATGGCAACTTTTTAGCAACGTGTGACATTCAAGGCGAGATTTGCTTGTGGCAAGTTGCAGACGGGAGACGTCTTGCTAGCTATAGAGGGCACACCAACTGGATCTGGTCAGTGGCTTTCAGCCCTGATGGGAGTATGTTAGCTAGTGGCAGTGTAGACCACACTGTTAAATTATGGAACATTAAGACAGGGGAATGCTTTGCCACTTTACAAGAACATACGAACTGGGTCAATAAAGTTGCTTTCAGTCCTGACGGTCAAACCTTAGCAAGCGCTAGTTCCGACGGTACTATCAGGCTGTGGAATTTTTACACAGGTGAATGCCTTCAAACCTTGCAAGATGAGAGTTGGACATGGGCGATTGCTTTTAGTCCAGATGGTCAAACTTTGGTAAGCGGCACTGGCGACGCGACTGTGAGGATGTGGGATATTTCGACGGGTAGATGTCTCCGAACTATACAAGCACATACTAATTCAGTTTGGTCTGTTGCTTTTAACCTTAGCCCAAATGGTAAAACTTTAGCTACTGGCAGTCACGATCGCACTGTAAAGTTGTGGGAACTTTGTACAGGTCAATGTCTCCAAACTTTTCTAGGTCATACCAATTCAGTTTGGTCTGTTGCTTTCAGCCCTGATGGTCAAACTTTAGCAAGCAGCAGTGAAGACCAGACAATAAGGTTGTGGGATATACAAATGGGGCAATGCTTAAGAACCTTAACGGGACACAGTGGTCCAGTATGGTCGGTTGTCTTTCATCCTCAAGGTCAAATTTTAGCAACTGGCAGCGAAGATAGAACAGTGAGATTATGGAATGTTCAAACTGGTCAGTGCTTGAAAACGCTACAAGGGCAAACTAGCCAAATGTGGGGACTTGCTATCAGTTCAGATGGTCAAACTTTAGTTAGTGGCAGTGAAGACAAAACAGTTAGACTGTGGGATATCCACATTAGTCAATGCACCAAAGCTTTCCACGGACATAAGGGTCGAATCTGGGCTGTTGCTTTCAGCCCCGATAATAAAACTGTTGCTAGTGCTAGTAATGATTTGACTGCAAGACTATGGGATGTCCATACAGGTCTATGCTTACAGGTTTTGCAAGGACATAAGGGTAGGGTTATGACCGTTGCTTTCAGTCCTGATGGGCAGACTCTAGCAACGGGTAGTTTCGATCAAAGTGTCAAGCTGTGGGATGTTAGTACAGGGAAATGCATTAAAACAATGGAGGGACATAGCAATTGGATATTTCAAGTCGCTTTTAGTCCTGATAGACGAACTTTGGCAAGTGGCAGTCAAGATTGTACTGTAAAATTGTGGGATGTAGATACGGGTCAGTGTTTGGCAACCCTGCAAGGGCATTTAGCACAGGTGTGGTCTGTTGCTTTTAGTCCAGATGGGCAAACTTTAGCAAGTGGCAGTGAAGATAAAACTGTGAAGTTATGGGATGTTGGCAAAATCTGCTCTAGGTTAGAAAGTAAAGACACTCCTCGTGTAAAACCCATTTCAGATCTCTGTGTTGCCACCTTGCAAGGATATAATAGTCGGATTTGGTCTGTTGCTTTTAGTCCCGATGGTTGCACCCTTGCTAGTGGATGTCTCGATAAAACTTTGAAGTTATGGGATGTTCGTCCTAACCAATGTTATCAACTTATATGGAATTACATCAGCCAAGAAGAAGTTTGGTCTGTTGCTTTTAGTTCCACTGCTCCCATCTTAACTAGCAGCAGCATCGATGGCACGATTAGGCTACATAAAGTTGAGACAGGAGAGTGTTTAAGAACTTTCAGAGCCGATAGACTTTATGAAGGAATGAATATTACAAGAGTCACTGGTTTAACGGATGCTCAAAAAGTAACTTTGAAAGCTCTGGGAGCAGTTGAAGATTGCTAAATAGGGGTAGAACTGGCGAAGCTGTCATGAAGTGCAAACTAAACGGTTTAGTTTAGAAAGGCAATAAAACTTGATTTAAGTAACTCTAGTTAGAAGTAATAAATCATACTAATATTAACGGAAACGGCTTTGAGATTCAGAATCCTTAGATGCCTTATATGGAAAGCCGCAGTAAGGACAAAAGCGAAATTTTAATGATGTAATTGGTTCATTACACTGAACGCAACTATTACGTAAGCCAGTTCCGCACAGAAAACAAAACTGCGATCGCGGCAATAACCATATTTCTTCAACGCCTGTGCCTGGAGTCCAACAGTGGGGGCAAAATTTGATCGCATCTGATGGGATTATTGACACACCTCGGACAACGGCATCAAGGTACTCAGGTGGAATCTGCAATGCGATGGCTAACCCACGCTGACTTTTGCTATTGACCTTAGTAGTCATCCCTCGTTCAATCTTACCCAAACTTTGAAGATGAATGCCCGCCTTCATAGCCAAATCATTTTGACTTAATGAAAGGCTGGTACGTATTCTTTTAACGTACTCTGCCAGGGATTCTTGGGGTTGAGGGGTATTGTCCATGGTTTAAGTATGTGTTAAAATATGCTTTTATACCAATTTAATATGAAGCTGCATAGAATAGAGCTTCCAGGATAAAGTTATAAGAAGAGACAGAAATTACCTGCTCAAATGTAAGTTGGTCAAATATTTCTTGGATGCGATCGCGTAAAGCTTGTAAAGAAGAAAAAAGTTGATTTTTGAGAGGTTTCTTGAGAGCTTGCCAAAGCCTTTCGATAGGGTTGAGTTCAGGAGCCGATGGTGGTTGAAATAGAGGAATAATATTCTCTGGCCAGTTAATCGCTGAACTTGTATGAGCAGGCGCTTGGTCAATCTGTAAAATGGCATAATCTGAGCCTATTTGCTGGGATAGCCAGTCCAAAAACTGTTGAAAACACTCACTATTCAGTTTTGGGTACTCATAAAGAAAATGGTCTCCAGTCAATGGTTCAATTGCACCATAAATCCAAAAGTTTTCCCGTGGCCATTTCACCTCAACAGTAGGCTTGACTCCAGAGGCAGTAATCACTTTTCCTGTAAGAGTTTTCAGTCCCAGCCTCGTTTCATCCTGGCATAGGTAGCGAACACACTTACCGGGTGCTAGATGTTCTTCTAAACAATTAAGAATGATTCCAAGTTTTTTTTAAATTCAGATACCAATTTCTCGTCTTGCTTATGGCTTTGAGGGCGAGGCACTTTTAGTTTTGCTCCTAATCGATATCGAACCCAAGCATAAACCGTTGCATACTCTACATCTTGTCCATGTTCTTCTTTCAACCACTCAACTATTGCACCATAGCTAGTAAAGCCTTTCCCTGTTTTTAGCTCCTCCTCCAGTGCTGCGATCGCTGCGTCATGAATTTTGCGTTTTGCTCCTGGAGCTTTTTTCATTTCCAGTAATTCATGTAGCCCACCTGTTCTATACTTTTGCAACCACCTTGTCACGGTTGAGGTATCTTTCGCCAAGCGTTTTCCAATTTCTTGCTGCTCCTTAACCTGCCCGCTTTTTATCCACCACAGCATCTGTAGTTTCTCTTTCTGGTTTCCCAAATTAGCTGTTTGTAGACGTTTTTTAAGTTCTTCTTCGCTCTCTACGATTTCAATCTTAAAAGGGCGGCTCATGCTTATTTTAATTTATCGAGTTTGTTTTCTCTATTATATGCAGCTTCATATAAAATTGGTATTAGTTATATTATTTAAATATCTTTTTAAAGATTATACGCTGCTTTTAGTCCGAAAAATAGGTAAAGTATGACAACTACATTAGCACAAGTTGCTACAGCTTTTCTTTGCCGACAAGGATTAGCTGCTAGTACAGTAAAATCTTATGAAGAAACGCTACTATCTTTGCTGAGAGAGCATGGGAGATTACCTGTAGAGTTAGTAGACCGTCAACTGATAAAAGACTACTTAAAAAACTTAAAAAATCTAACATATACGACTCATAATCGTCATCAAGCGATAATCAGCGCCTTGTTTAATTTTGCTGTAGATGAAAGCTATATTCAATCAAACCCAGCCAGCCGTTTAAGTCTGCGTAAACCAGAACGAGAACGGGGTGAACACAAGACAGACCAGATCATACGCTATCTCACGCCATCACAATTAGATATTTTGTATGCAAACGTCAAAAAATCTAATGCCAGACTGGAGACGATAGTCCGCTTACTCCATCGAAGTGGAGCCAGAATCGGAGAATTACTATCGCTAGAGTTAGGGCAGATAAATATGGAGCAACGCAAGTTCCAGGTCGTGGGTAAAGGCAACAAACAACGCTGGTGTTTTTATAGTGAAGATGCAGAAATTGCTTTAAATGATTATATAAAGTATTATCGTTACAACTTTGGTCGAGGATTATTCACAGCCCAGCACCCAACGACCAAAGTTGTAACGCCAGTAAGTTATCGAGCTATTCTTGCAGACTGGAGAGAAGTAATTGACCAAAGTCAGGAATTAAAAGGAATTCGGCTTCATGACCTGCGTCATACTTTTGCCACAGAGCGGGTTGGATTGATGGCGATTGAGGAGTTACGGGCATTGATGGGACACGAAAATATCCAAACTACCTTACGCTACCAGAAAATCACATCTTCACGGGCAGAATCAGTAGCTAAAACAGCTTTAGATAATTTATTAAATAATATATAAATTGTTTATTTTTAAGTTAGATGTTCAGCCAACAAAGCAGCACTTACTCAAAGTAGTGTAGAGTATAAAGCATACTCCGCATCAAGTGAGTGAGGCATGAGCAAACGAAACTGGGAACCAGAAGAACTGGTAGAGTATTGGACGCTTCTACCAAAGGAATTAGAGCTATTAGCCCACAAAAATCCTCAAAATCGCTTGATTTTTGGTTTATCTGATGCCACGTATTAAACGCATTAATGTTCAAAAATTATATTTACCAATCAATGGAAGTGCCAGTGATTATCCCAACCTACAACCTGTTCTGACTCGGACAATCAACTGGAATTTAATTCGTCAGCAATATGACCAAATGATTAAGTATGCTACTGCACTTCGTTTAGGAATAGCAGAAACAGATGCTATCTTAAAGCGTTTTACTAGGGGAAATTTGTTGCACCCTACTTATCAAGCTCTATGTGAATTAGGGAAAGCAGTCAAGACCATCAATAATGTCAATATCTGCATTCAGCAGAACTGCGTCGAGAAATTAATGAGGGGCTAAATGTAGTTGAAAATTGGAATAGTGCTAACAGTTTTATTTTTTATGGCAAGGGTGGAGAAGTAGCCACTAATCGCTTAGAAGATCAGGAGTTGGCTATTTTATCCTTACATCTGCTGCAAATTTCATTGGTGTATATTAATACATTGATGATTCAGCAGGTATTGTCACAACCGCAGTGGTTCAAGTTAATGAAAAAACAAGACCTACGGGCACTTTCACCTTTGATTTGGTTACATATCAATCCTTACGGTACTTTCAAGCTGGATATGAATGAACGTTTGCCCATTGAGACTGTTGCATAAACACGAATGTCCAACCATGCAACTCTTGTTATGTCTTCTCTATTCAGGATAACTATTACCTTTTTAGTTAGGCGAGCGCCAAAACAGTGTTTCATGCGATCGCTCCTAACCGTGCGTTGATTGATAATATCCCAACAAAGAGCCGAAGAAGAAAGAGAAACGTCTACGGTTACGCTTGGCTTTTAAACTAAACTGTTTAGTTTGCACTTGGTGACAGCTTCGCCAGCTCTTCCCCAAATAAGCGTTAGTTCGGGTATGTGTTGATGTGGGATAGGGAACTACATCTACGGTTTTTTCAGTATAGTACTACCGACATTCCGCATGAGTAAATATACTCAAAAAGTTGCTCTTTGCAGCTAATTTTTGTTCCTTGTATGGCTCCTTTTGTTATGAGTGTTACTGATTTGAATAAGTCTATTCTTAGACAAGAACCTACCAGTGATATAATTCAGCAAATCATTAACGAACACACTTATGAAGATGCCACTCACTTGCCTTGGTACTTAGAAGATTTGGAGAAATTAAACCTTGACCAAATTTTTAGTTTTAAAGATACTCTAAGATTTATTTGGAGTCGGGAAACAAAGGCAGCACGTCAGTTAGTTTACTGTTTGATTGGAAATAGCTTCAAAGCTAATCCTATCGAAAAATTGATTATAACTCAAGTTTTAGAAGCAGCAGGAAATGTTTTTTTTGTAGTGTCTACACAAGTTGTTAATGAACTCAAATTGATAACTCAAAAAAAGTATCGGTATTTTGGAGAGTTTCATCTAATGAGGGAAACTGGACACGTTATGTGTACAACTGATATAGAGCAGATTACTGAAAAGATACAAATGTCAGAAGAAGCTTGTCAATATGCTTTTGAGTTAGTTGAGCAAGTGTTTAAAGCTTTCACAGAATTTGCAAATGAGCTTTTTACATACGCACAAATTCACCAAAGTGAACGAATAAAGCCACAACTTGTTGATGTACGTTAACGTATACATAAGTTGGACAGAGTACAATACCTTTCGGTTAAGGAATTTCTTGGTTGAGGCAGGCAGGGGAGGCAGGGGGAGAAGAGAAGCAGGGGGGGAAGGACTATTGAAGAATAACTCTCTTTCCTCCCCTGCATCCCCTGCATCCCCCGCATCCCCTGCTCCCCCTGCTTAACCGAAAGGTATTGGGACAGAGTAAGGTTAACTGGATTTAGCACTGTTCGACTACAGCGGCAATTGCAGCTTCGTCGCCCACAGCAATTCCATTATTCAACACATACCAGGTAACTGCCCGGTACATAGCACCAGTGTCCAAATACAGGAGCCCTAAGATTTGAGCGACTTGGCGCGTGACTGTGGATTTGCCAGCACCCGCAGGACCATCAATCGTGACAATGGGTTTGCAGTTGTGTAGATTTATTTTTGATTTCAAATATCTTTTCAATAACATCAGCAACTACGCGATTGGGAGTCGAGGCTCCGGCAGTAATTCCTACGACAATGGCACCGGAAGGGAGCCAGTTTTCAGTGAGTGCTAAATCTTGATGCAAGGGTTTGTGCTGAATTTGATTGTCCGGTTGAATTCGTTCGCTACTATCGATGTGATAAGCAGGAATACCTTTGTTACTAGCAATTTCTAACAAGTGAGTTGTGTTGGAAGAATTGAAGCCACCCACAACAACTACCAAGTCAAGTTTTTCCTCTAACAACTCGAACATAGCATCTTGACGTTCTTGAGTGGCATCGCAGATGGTATTGAAACTGAGGAAATGGTGATTTAATGTGTTTGGACCGTATTTCTTCATCATTGCACGTTCAAACAGTTTGCCAATCTCTTCAGTTTCGCTCTTGAGCATTGTCGTTTGATTAGCAATACCAACCCGTTCTAAGTCGGTATCTGGATTGAAGCCAATAGAACAGGCATTGTAAAATTTTGTTAGAAATTCATTGCGATCGCCATTATTGAGAATGTAGCTGCAAACGTATTCTGCTTCTGCCAAGTTTCGTAATATTAAGTATTTATCAGCGAAAGAACTGGTAGCAATAGTTTCTTCATGGTCGTATTTACCGTGAATAATGGAGGTATAGTCAACCTTCTTGTGCTTCTCAACCGTATTCCAAACTTTAGAAACCCACGGGCAGGTTGTGTCTATAATGATACAACTTTTATCATTCAGTAGCTGCATCTCTTGAATGCTGGCACCAAAAGCAGGTAGAATTACGATATCCCCTGCGGCGACAACAGAAAAGTCTTTGAGTCCGTATTTTAAGGGAATAAATTCCACTTGCATATTCCTTAAGTTCTGGTTGACTAAAGGATTATGGATAATTTCATTGGTAATCCAAATTCGTTTGTCTGGGAATTGTTGGCGGGTTTCATAAGCCATCGCTACGGAACGTTCAACACCCCAACAAAAGCCAAATGCTTGTGCCAGTCGGATTGTGACTTCTCCCCATTGCAGTTTGTAGCCATTTTCCTGAATCTGCCGGATTAAGGTGCTGTGATATTCAGAACGTAGCAACTCTGTTATCTCCTTTTCTCGCCCAAACCCTTTGCGATAGTATTTATCTGAATGGTGGAGCGAGCGTTTAAAAGCTTTTGTATCCATCTCTGATAATAGGAAACTTCTTTGATGGTGAGTATGACTTGAAATCAGAACTTTCACAATGTGAAAAGGTGATAAAAAGTGTGATAAGTATCGGGTTGTTCTCACAACATCTAGTGAAATTAGCTACAGTATCGGTTTTGAGTAGGTTTGAAACTGGGTGTTGTTAGCGAAAATGCCTTCACTTGTTTAATCACCTTTTAGCACTGCTAAGGGTATTTGTCGAACATATACTGATTATTAACTGCAGCAGGTAAATCAAGCGTTGCTTTAAAGAATGTATTGTGTACGCGCACTAATTAACATAAATTGAATTGGTTTCATCTCAAGGTTGCAATTAGCGGTTGCCCTTTAAGTGTAGAAAACCAATGCTTTTCTAATCATCTTATGATTAAGCAACATCATATTATCCCTGTTCTGTATTACTTGACAACGCCCTAACCTGTCCCTCATCCCCAAATTTAATCTTTATTAAAAGGAACAAAAACTCATGAAGCGAAATTTAATTGTTGCTGCTGTTGTTTTCTTGATATACATTTGCCTTGGAATGAATACCCCTGCTAATGCCCTTGGTGCTAAATTAATTCCCATCAAAAATGCAGGATTTGAAGAGCCCATCGTGAAGGTGGAAGATGATTATACTATTGAAACACCTCTTGGTTGGACAACATACAACCCAAATGGTCTGATACCTGCAAAACGAAAAAAATGGACTTCAAGCTTAGGAAGTATTGCTTCCTCAAACTTCTCAAGTACTGGCGTAGGGAATCCAGCCCCCTCACACTATTATTTCGGTGAAGCTCAGGAAGGCGAGAATGTAGGAATTGTTTTTCTGCCACTACCTCTTGGAAGCGGCATCGCTGGTCTGGAACAGACGCTTGATGCCGTCTTAGAACCCAACACAAAGTACACGTTGACGGTTGATATCGGCAATACAGGGGGTGATGTCGAGGGTCTTTCCTTACATGCTGGTTTCCCTGGCTATCGCGTAGAATTGCTAGCGGGTAATACAGTTCTGGCTGCTGACCACAATAATCTTTATATCAAAGAAAGAACCTTCAAGACATCAACGGTGACATTCACTACTACGCCTGAATGCCCTTATCTAGGTGAAAAACTAGGAATTCGGCTCATTAATCTCTTACAAGGTTCACCTTGGCTTGCTGATACTGATTTTGATAATGTCCGCTTAACTACAGAACCAGTTAAACTCTAGACAAAAGAGCACTCATTATGACCAATTCACGCTTAATGTGAATTAGCACAAAAGGAAAGGGGAAGTCAAAAGCTAAAAATAGCCAAATATATTCAAAAGACTTCTCCATCAATCTGGGCATTGCATAATTCATTCCACACCTTATGCAACGCCTAACAAGATACACAGCTTTTCCAAAAAGAAGTTAAATTCAGCGCCTAAACCCCAAAGTATAGGAGCAGCATAGCTCAAATAATGGATAGTACTAAATCAAAAATGCTAGACGAACAAATCCTTAAGTGTGTGTTTCGCTATCGCCGTTTATTGTCAGAGACGGAACTTTGTGCAAAAGAACCCTGTCCAATGTGTCTAGCGCCTCATCTTGCGAAGATCCAGTTCTTTATTAAACAGCAAAAGCCAATCCACTTTATTCTCCCCGCATTCCCTGCTAAATCTCCCAATCCCTTTAAAGTTTTAGGACCAATGCCAGATATGGGAGAACGGGTTGCACTGCAATTTCTTCAGTCCCTGTGCGATCGCATTCGTGAAATATACGCCCCTGGAGCAAAAGTGACAATTTGTTCTGATGGTCGGGTATTTAGCAATCTAGTTGCTATTGCAGACGAGAATGTGACTTTATACCGTCAGGGAATTATACAAATACTGGATGAAATTAAAGCAAATAATATTGATATCTTTAATCTTGACAATGTCTTTGGTGAAATGAGCTTTGATGAGATGAGAAAAACACTTGTCAAACAATATGCTCAACCTATTGAAACTATCCGAAAACGAGTAAACACAGAACAGCGTTATTGTCAATTTTTCAATGGTATGTATAACTTACTTTTTGACGATTATGTAGTTTTGTCCCCTAACAAATCTCGTGCTCAAATTGAAATTGAATGTAATGCACGAACTTATGAAGTTATTCAACGAAGTCATGCTTGGACGACACTAGTTGCAAAACACTTTCCCAAATCGCTGCGGTTGTCTATTCACCCTCAACCTTATCACTCGGAAAAAATTGGTATTCACACGATCAAAACCTCAGATCCGTGGGGAACTCCATGGCACAATGCTCCAGTTTTTGATGGCAAAGAGTTCATGCTGATGAAGCGCAGCGATGTCGAAAGCATGGGTGCAACACTTGTTTGCCACAATGGTCATCCCAGTCATTACGTCTGGTCTAAAAAACCGCTCTCAACACAAAAACTTTAACTGCTAATCACATAACATACTTTCAATATGGCTCAAACAATGAATCTTACCCAATCAAAAATGATTGGTGAACAATTACTAAAGCATCTCTTCCGTTATCGCCGTTTATTATCAGATACAAATACTTGTACACATCAACCTTGTCCAATATGTCTGGCTCCTCATCTTCAAAAAGTCCAGTTCTTTATTGAACACAACGAGCCACTCCACTTTATTCTCCCAGCCTTTCCCGCTAAATCACCCAATCCTCAAAAAGTTTTAGGGCCAATGCCAGATATGGGAGAACGGGTTGCACTGCAATTTCTTCAGTCCCTTTGCGATCGGATTCGTGAAATATATGCTCCTGGAGCTAAATTAACAATTTGTTCTGATGGTCGGGTATTTAACGAGCTTGTCGCTGTCTCAGATGAGAATGTGACTTTATACAGTCAAAGAATTCAAGCGCTGTTAAATGAAATTAAGGCAGATGCGATTGATGTCTTCAATCTTGAAGATATGTACACTGAGATGAGCTTCGATGAGATGAGAAAGACACTTATCGAACTCTATGCCCAACCCATTGAAACTATCCAAAAGTCTGTTAAGAACGAGGAACAGTACCGTCAGATGTTCAATGGCATTCACCGTTTTCTTTTCGAGGATTATCTGGTGTTGGAACCTCATAAAAGTCGTAATAAGATTCGAGTCGAATGCAAGGCACGAGCTTATGAGGTTATTCAACGAAGTCATGCTTGGAGCGCATTAATTGCAAAACTTTATCCCAAATCGCTGCGGTTGTCTATTCATCCTCAACCTTACCACTCGGAAAAAATTGGTATTCACACGATCAAAACATTAGATCGGTGGGGAACTCCATGGCACAATGCTACTGTGTTTGATGGCGAAAAATTCATGCTAATGAAACGGAGCTATCTCGAAAGCATGGGAGCTTCATTAGTTTGGCATAACGGTCATCCCAGTCATTACGTCTGGTCTGAGCAGAAATCGCAGCCTTTAGTCACTGTTGCATATCAGGAGGTTAAGTGATATGCTTTCTGTTGAGAATCAACAATCGCTTCAATTGAATGTCAAATCATTAAGCCCTTTTGGTACACTTATAGAAGCGACTGAGCCACAATCAGATCTCAAACAACTGCCCATTGCACAATTACGTCAACTCGTTTGGAATTATAGTCTAATTGTTCTGCGTGGTTTCGCACTATTTGAGCGCGAAGAATTGTCCCGCTATTGTCAGCGTTGGGGTGAGTTACTGACTTGGAACTTTGGTACAGTTCTCGATCTGGTCGTTCACCAAAATCCTGAGAACTACTTATTCACCAATGGGAATGTACCATTTCATTGGGATGGAGCTTTTGCCAAAGCTGTGCCAAGCTTTTTATTCTTTCAATGTCTTAAAGCTCCAGGAAGAGGAAGTGGTGGTGAAAGCTTATTTTGCAATACGACACGGGTATTACAAAATGCCAGCCCTAAGCAACGTGAGGTGTGGCAGAAGATTGCCATTACTTACAGCACACAAAAGGTAGCTCACTACGGCGGAAAGATTATGGAAGCTCTTGTCAGCAAGCATCCCATCACTGGTGTTCCAACACTTCGTTTTGCAGAACCACTGAATGAAGATAGTGTCAACCTTAATCCTCTGTTTCTTGAAGTTTCGGGTCTCCCACCTCAACAAAACAACGACAAATTTCTCCACGAGCTCATTGCCAGCCTTTACCTACCAGAACACTGTTTCGCGCACGAATGGCAGGAAGGAGATTTTCTCATTGCAGATAATCATGCACTGCTGCATGGTCGTCATCCCTTTCATTCAGATTCAGACCGATATCTACAGCGCGTACATATCTTGTAACTATAGCAAAGCATGAGGTTGACACCTCAATAGTGCGTTTTGTGACTACTGCTCTCAACACAATTTATGTGGGGATGGTGTAACTGGTTAACATCTTGGTCTCCAAAGCCAAAGAATCTAGGTTCAAATCCTAGTCCCCACGCTGCGGTTTTCTTACCGTTGCTCTCAATACAATTAACAATTCTCTTGTTTGAAATTCAGAGGAACTAAAAAATGAATGATGTTAACCGTATACGCACCGACATTGTAAATGTTGCCAAAACTTTCGGAGCGGAATACTCTGAAACAGTTATCGAAGAAGTATTCCAAGTTTTTGGTGACGAGTTTGTTAATAACTCATCTATGATTAGGACGAGCAATAAACAACCGGACAAACTAAATTGCTCTTTGCGCTATTTTGAAGATGACGAGCAGTATCTTGGTCTTGGATGGGATACTGCAAGGAAATCAGGTTTGTTAACTGACCAAGGTCGCCCTGTAGACCGACTAGTACCGGAAATTTGTGAGACTTTTCCAGTGATTACGGATGGTGTAGATTTTGATGTAAAACATGGGTTAGTAAAGATTTGGCAGATTTTTAGAGGAGTTGCCCCTGTTGAACAGGCTTTTAAATTACCGTCTTTGCCAAAGAGTGTAACTGCCCATGCAGGTTTTTTCAAAAAGTATCATCTTGATGCTCTCTGCGCTTTGGGAATTGATTACCACCACAACTCAGTAAATCTCTATTTCGACACCTATCACCTAGAACATCATACATCTGTGTATTACAAAAACCTGTTGCAGGATTTACAATTTCAATTGCCTTCTGATAAAGTTCTTGAAGTTTTGAAGAATAATGGAGAAATTGGACTTACCTTCAATTATTCTCTATCCCGAATTGAGCGGCTGTGTTTTTATAGACCCTTTTTCACTCGTGAAGCTGTGGCTCAAGAGCTTGTTAATCCACTACTGAAAAAATTTGTTGAGGAGGCTCCGGCATTAGTGGATAATCCAGGTTTTGTTTTAGGTTGGTCATTCGGTCCACAAGGAGGAAAGGGAACATACGTTAAGGTTGACGTAGATTACCATGACCGAATTGTACCTTTATTTGTGAAAGCACACAATGCACAGCCAACCGCTGCCTAAAGCCGAGCCTACCCTCACATTACAAGGGAATATGACATTGCGTTCAAACAGGGACATTTCAGAAAGCAAAGTATAGGATGCATTCGTGACAAGTTAAGATAACACTACTTTTGTCAATTAGAAAGTATGCTAAAAAGTGAATAAAATGAGGTATCAAGCTTATAGCGTTTCCTAAGCAAGTGAGGTACACCTAAATCTTGCTCACCAAAGTTAGTAGCTTTAAAAACGTACCTCACTAGGTTGGGAACCGCTATAGCTTTGTACTAAGTTTTTAGAATAAATATGAATAATGAGTACAAAGATTAGGCGATCGCATAGTAGCGGCTTCCGCATTGCTAACCCAAAAACGATGTTTTCTATCACGATTTTTAGCCGATTTTCACTTTAAAAGTATATTGACAAATGTGTCATGCTCTTAACTTGTCTTCACAAACAACCCTACACTTTTATTTAGCAAGCCCTAAGCACTTACCTTTACTAATTTTCACATATTTTTTCTCTTAGTAAATATTACTTACAGGCTTGTTTGATAATTGCATACTGATAAATATTAATTCACTATTTTAAGTGAAGTTTAAATCGTCTCCACACCTAAGCTGTATTAAAAGGAGCAAAAACTCATGAAGCGAAATTTAATTGTTGCTGCTAACGATGTTAACCGTATACGCACTGATATCGTTAATGTTGTCAAAACTTTCGGAGCGGAATACTCTGAAACAGTTATCGAAGAAGTATTCCAAGTTTTTAGTGACAAGTTCGTCAATAACTCATTTATGATTAGGACGAGCAACAAACAACCGGACAAACTAAACTGCTCTTTGCGGTATCACGAAGAGGACGAGCAGTATCTTGGTTTTGGATGGGATGTTGCAAGGAAATCAGGTTTATTATCCGATCGAGGTCGCCCTGTAGACCGACTAGTACCGGAAATTTGTGAGACTTTTCCAGTGATTGCAGATGGTGTAGATTTTGACGTAAAATATGGGTTAGGGAAAATTTGGCAGTTTCTTAGAGGAGTTGTCTCTGTAGAACAAGCTTTCAAGTTATCATCTTTGCCAAAGAGTGTAACTGCCCATGCAGGTTTTTTCAAAAAGTATCATCTTGATGCTCTCTACGCTTTGGGAATTGATTACCACCACAACTCAGTAAATTTCTATTTCGACACCTATCACCCAGAACATCATACATCCGAATATTACAAAAACCTCTTGCAGGATTTACAATTTCAACTACCTTCTCATAAACTTCTTGAAGTTTTGAAGAATAATGGAGAAATTGCACTTACCTTCAATTATTCTTCATCTCGGATTGAGCGGTTGTGTTTTTATATGCCCTTTTTAACTCGTGAAGCTGTGCCTCAGGAGCTTCTTAATCCACTACTAAAAAAATTTGTTGAGGAGGCTCCGGCATTAGTGGATAATCCAGGTTTTGTCGTGGGTTGGTCATTCGGCCCAAAAGGAGGAAAGGGAACATACGTTAAGGTTGACGTAGACTACCATAACCGGACTGTACCTTTATTTGTAAAAGCGCACAGCCAACCGTTACCTAAAGAGTTTACCCTCACATTATAAACAGTACTCATATGTTTGCTGGCAATCAATTATATTTGTGGTTTTCATCATGAATTATGCGATAGCTTCGCTCCTGCCCTCTAGGCAGATCGCCATATCCTTGCGGGGGCAAAGCCCCCATATCGGATACCGTTGTATAATGCATTTTTTTCACTTTTTCTATTGCACGGAAACCAAAACCATTCACATACATTTCTAGACATTCACGTTTAATTTCATCGCTGTATCCTTTTTGATTACGATATTCAGTAAATTGACGACCACATTTGCACAAATGTAGTTTTGTTTACCTCTTTGTTTCCCATTTTTATAGATATGATTTGAACCGCAACATGGACACTCCATGAAGATTCACTTCTAATTCATATTCTTATTATGCAACGTCACAATTTCAGTACAAAGACAAATCAAGTATCTTATGTTTCATCTAGACACACGTTCAACTACAAAATCTCACGCTCTCGTTATAGGTGGAAGTATTGCTGGTATGCTAGCTGCTCAAGTTCTGTCTAAACATTTTGAGCAAGTAACAATTGTGGA
>NZ_JACJQM010000098.1:0-17830 GCF_014696655.1 Nostoc sp. FACHB-888
AAATTTAATTCTTCAGCAATTTCGGTGACAGTAGCATGGCGACCAAGTTTTTCAAAGCTTTCTCGCTGTACTTTCTTGATTTTATTAAGTATTTCGGTTAGATAGGTTGGCAATCGAATAGTACGAGATTTTTCTGCAATTGCGCGTGTGATCTCCTGACGAATCCACCAGTAAGTATAGGTTGAGAGCTTGTAGCCTTTGTTAGGGTCGAACTTCTCTACCCCTTTTTGCAAACCGAGTGTACCTTCCTGAATTAAATCGAGAAATTCTAAATTGTGGTTCTGGTACTTTTTGGCAACAGAAACCACTAGCCGCAGGTTAGCTGTCACCATTTTCTGTTTAGCTTTTTGACCTTGTTGAATAACTGATTGTAGTTCAGCTACATTTTGCCCAAGCGAGGTAGCTAATTCCAAGTCAGTTGGTTGCCGGTTGAGTTGGAGTGCGAGGCTTAAGCGCTGTTCTTCAATCGCCATCATCTGCTGCACAAGCCTAGCGTTTGTAATTTCTTGGTCAGGAGTTAGCAGAGGGTAGCGTCCGATTTCTTTGAGGTAGGTGCGAACTAAGTCGGTAGTTGGGCTGGGCATACTTTCAATTAATTGTGACGAATACTTTTATTTTTCGTTTGAATAGAATGTTTTATTTCAAAAATTAGCTAACAAACCAAATCTTAACCATAGATTTAACCCAATATTTATCTTTGTAAAACAAATTTATAAGTATAATACTTGAAATTTTCAAATAGGTAAATACTAAAAACTGGTTTATTTTATAACTAAGCTTTAAAGTAGTGGAGAAATTTGGCTGAGTTAAATCAGAGAAACGCTACGCTAATTTTAGAATAAAGTCCTCTCTTGAAGAGAGGATCTGTTCAAATTCGCTTCACATTTGAACAAGGCTTAAAAACGCTCTGTGTAAATCAGTTGAAGATTACAAATACTTAGTTGAGAAATAATCATGGATACGCAATCTCTACTCACTTTGACAATCGTAGTCATCTTTTGGGTATTTGTTACTCTCGTTATATTCCAGTTCATTAACGGACTATTTGTATCGGCTGCTTACGCTAGTAATGTAGTTTCAGTTAGCAATCTAAATATAGCCGCTTCTACAATCCCATCAGTATCAAAAGTAATCACATCACAAGCTCGGACTTTTGAAAAATTGCCAGATCCTTGGACGTTAGAGGATGAAGTTGTTCACCGTACAAGTAATGAAGGGGAAAGACAAAATTCCATCCTTTCCCTTTACCCCACTTCTGCAAGAAGTACATTGAGATTACTGCCTCCAGTTAAAGAAGTTTCGCTACAACCAAAACGTACTACTCGTTCAAACAAAGCTAACAATCCTGCCAAAAAGTCACCGAAAACTAAAAAGGCTGATGTAAATTATTCAGGCAAGCGCAAGCCAGGTAGACCACGTAAAACTGCATAAAACTAAGAAGCTAAAAGGTGAAAGGGATAAAAATGTCCTTTCTCTCTTTCTCTTTTACTAATACTTTATTCTTAGCCTCCGACTGATCAACGGAGGTTAACTTATTTCCTGAAAAATAGCGAACTTTATGTGCCTGTTTGATAGCTAACAAAGCTCCTTGTTGTGAGCAGATCAATATGTTCAAATTGCCTACATCAATCTGCTGATTTTGACAAATGCGATTCCATAGGGCTTCGACGTTCTCAAGGTTGACAGTGAATCAGTTCGCCTCATACCAAGTTTTCTGACTATGACGGCAGACATCGATTAGCTCGAAGTTTCTCAAGAAGCGCGATCGCACTTCTAATGGTGGAGATTTGAGAAACGGCAGTCTTTGCCCCCAGTCGTTAAGCATTTTCCACGCACCAACGCTGCCTGTCAGTTTTGATGCGCTTGGAAATTTAACAGAAATACTCCTGTTATAAATATTTATCAGAAATATTTGAGGTTATCTGTATATTGATTAGTGCCAGTAAAATTACTGTTTAATTCTAGGTTAAGAATTAGACATATTTTTTCACGACAAACAAAAATTAGTGAGGAAGAATAGTGTGAAACGCCAGCCTCCAAAATACTACAGGCTACTCATTTTATTTGTCTGTACAGTGTTTATTGCCTTTACAGGTCAAGTAGCCCTCGCCCAATATAATTATCGTTGGAGCAATCAAGACAGACAGCAAGTAGAATTGATTGTCAGCGGTGATTTTGTGGTCACGATGAATGACGCACAACCGATAATTAAACATGGTGCAGTTGCGATCAAGGACGGCAAAATTGTTGCTGTAGATACACAAGATAAAATTCTGACATCTTACAAAGCCGCTAAGAGATTACCTGGCGAAGGTATGGTACTCATGCCAGGGCTAGTTAACGGTCACTCTCATACAGCAATGGTTTTGTTTCGCGGTTTAGCGGACGATTTAAGCTTACAAGATTGGCTACAAAATTACATATTTCCCGCAGAAAAACGCTTCGTTAACGAAAACTTTGTCCAAGTTGGAGAAGAACTGGCTTGTTGGGAAATGATTAGTGGTGGCACTACAACATTTGTTGATATGTACTTCTATCCGGATGTTGCTGCTAGAGTAGTTGAGCGATGTGGCTTGCGGGCTGTGATTACAGGTTCGTCTATAGATTTCCCCAGCCCTGGTTTCCAAGGCTGGGATGATGCGTTTGCCGCAGCAGTAGATTTCGTCAAACGTTGGAAAGGTAAGAACACAAGGATTATTCCAGCCCTTGCACCACACGCACCTTACACAGTATCGCCGGAGCATTTAACACAGGCTATACAGTCGGCACGTCAATATGATGTGCCATTAACAATCCACCTTGCAGAAACACAAACCGAAGTTCAAGACATCCAACAACGCTATAATGCCACCCCAGTACAACACCTAGAAAATCTTGATTTCTTAGAGCCGCGAGTATTTGCTGCTCACGTAGTCTGGCCTAACAAAAGTGAAATCGCTCTGATGGCACAACGTGGTGTTGGTGTCATTCATAATCCTGAATCAAATTTGAAGCTGGCTTCTGGCTTTGCACCAGTTCCAGCAATGTTGCGGGCGGGAATTAAAGTTGGTCTGGGTACGGATGGTGCTGCATCGAATAATGATTTAGATATGTGGGAAGCGATTCGTCTTACCGCCCTCATTCATAAAGGTACAACTCTCGACCCCACCGTTTTACCAGCCAAGACAGTTTTACGGATGGCAACTTTGGGAGGTGCAGAAGCTCTCGGTTTAGCAAATAAAATTGGCGCAATTAAGGAGGGACTTCAAGCAGACTTAATTCAAGTAGATCTCACGTCCGCACACCTGACTCCTGTTTACGATGTGATTTCCCATCTGGTTTATGCAGCCAAAGCCCAAGATGTTGATACTGTAATTGTAGATGGAAAAGTTCTTATGTCTGGACGTAAGGTACTTACGGTAGACACTGAGCAGATTCGGCGTGAAGCTATCAGGATTGCTAAACGAATTAAAGCCGAGTTACGACCATCGAATTAACTCTTGTTTTGAAATATCACCAAACCAAGTTTTTTCTAATCGGTCGAAAACATAAGAAGACGTTGCCGTTGACGCTAATGTCCCTCAAAGAGAAGGCATCGCCTCACTCAAACATTTCACATTTTAGGCAGACACAAAACTCTACTCCCGCACCGGAAACCACCGCATCATCTCCGTAACCGCAACTGCCTCAGCTGATGGAGTGTACACCACCTCACCTGACATCGCAATTACAATCCTGTTTTTTTCTAGCGTGGCAAAACTAGCTAGAGCAAAAACTTAAACCTAGTAAATTCGTTATTATTGAAAATTTTGGTTTACCTATTTACGCCTATTTCAATCATTAGAAATCTACTCTAGCAAGTTTTACCGCTCTAGTTTTTTTGCGCCTACTCAAACCACGCGATCACCTACGGTGGGGATACTGTTGGCGAATATAATACATAATTGTATTTTCAAGTATTACTTAAGCTCAAACCTTCAATCTGTCGTTGCGGCTTTTAGTTGTAACACTTTTGTTTAGACGTTTGTAACACTTTCACCAACAGTATCCGCTTTTTGAGCGTTCGCATCAATAGTTGAAGGACACAAAGTAATGAGAGTTAGTTTAGTATCCTCTCATGACAATTTTTAATATTCCTATCTGTGGGGAAACTATCTACATGGGCAGTGGCTATCAGACAACTTGGGCTGGCTTGAAAATAGCTGTCTACTTTTAGATTCCAAGTTTTTTGCATAGTTGATTTTCTGTTGAAGTAAAAGTTATATGTTAACGCTATAGCCATGAGACTTTAGCACAACTTGAGGTGAAGCTGGACTTCAGGCATAACACTAGGGGAAGTGCAATCTACCATGCAAACGCTCCGCGAGAAATTGATGAAATTTTTGTGGAGAAACCAATCATGGCTAAGAAAGACTTCACACCTGCCCAAGCCGTTGAGTTGTACATTGGCAAATATCGGTTTGATGCCATTAGGATTGTTGAGACGGAAGAGTACCGGATGTCCCAAAATCAAATCCTTTCAACGATTGGTATCAATCGTAACTGGCTAATCACGTTACCTTTTAAAGCACCCAAAGTCTATCAAAACCTTGTAAAACAAGGACTAAATCATGTTACCCTTTTTGCGGAATATACCGTCAATGGCGTGGGAACCCGTGCTGAAACTATATCAGTAAAGGATGCCAGAATAATCTGGCGCTATTTCGACACGAAAAGAAATGCACAAGCTCGAAGGTTAATTGATGCCTTATCTGAAGACTCACTTACTAGCAGATTCGATCAAGTCTGGGGAGCGTCGCGGACAGTTGAGCAACGGCGCATAGACGATTCTCGCATCTTAGATACGCCCCGCCCTTGGACGAGACTCTTCGAGACTGAATTTGAGGAGAATCTAGCACGGATAAGCAAGCTACATAAAAAGCACATACAAAATGGCAAATATTATTGGGAGTTTGTCTACAACTGGATGACTCCCGAAGAAAAGGCCAAGCTCGATATCGTTAATCCAATTTTGCCTAACGGGAGGAGGAAGTACAAAATACACCAAATGCTGTCGAAAGAAACGAAGGAGAGGTTATCTCCCCATGTGATATCAGTCCTGGTTCTGATGAAGTCGGCTAACTCGGTGACAGAACTAAGGCGGCTGGTGCAGCGGCAGTATGGAATAGATCAGCCGAATCTGTTTGATGGTTGGAATGTGGAATAGTTGACGTAAGTTGCGCGGTAAGCTGACAACGGCTTACCGGAATCACTCTCTATGTATGATCGCACAAGGGCAGTGCTTTCTTGTAATTACAGAGATCCAAGCTCCGGCATCAAATTACTGAATGATAACAGGGATAAAGTGAGCAAATTTTGATCTCCGCTCACAATCCCAAGACTATAATCATATTCAGTCTGGCGGCTTCTGCGATCCGTTTTAAACTAACTGCCACCATATTTTTGCATCATTGCCAAAGTACGCCGTACTAATCCAGCACGTTTGCGTTTCGCTAATCGTACTTTGGCATCTGCTAGAACTTTTGACTTCAAGTTAGGTTTTTCTTGCAACAAAGCGATCGCAGCTTCAATTAAAATCTCTGGTGTAATATCGTTGCTATCACATAACTTAACTAAATCTTCTCTAATTCCCTGCTCTAAATGAACAGCCAAGCGTTTGCCAACAGTAGGAAGGTTCTTTAGTTCTGTCTGTAATCCTGATAAATCTTCAGATGTAGCAGATGTAGTAGATGTATCTATTTCAGTTTCAAGTATTTCATCATCAACTTCAACCAGTAGTTCACTCTCTGGAGTAGAGCGTTTATTACCTAAAGATGGATCACGAGGAGCTACCTTAGCTCGTGACTTAGATGTGAGGATAGAGCGAATATCATTAACGTCACTCATAACGTTTTATTTTAACCTTTTAATTTTTTCGACTATTACTTCAATTGGATATGCTAAGTCACCCTGGTTCATCTGATGCAAAGTCAGCCCTTTATTAATGGCTTGTTTAAACTTTTCTGACTCTCGAATTGATGGCAGTACCAGATCAGACTCTAACCATTCGGTACTTATCTGTTTCATTGACTCAATATTACTTTCGCTTTCTGTTGTGCGGCGTAAGCCTACCCATCGGTCACGGAAAGGAATTACACCGAGAATTTCACCATTAAATGCTTCTTGATCATCCCGAAGTTCAGCAATTAGCTCTAGCGTGCGTATTAGAGACTGTAAGCCTTTAACAGAAGTTTCAATTGGAATCATTAAAGCGTCGCTTGCACCAATCACTGTCAAACAAATTTGCGATCGCTGCGGAGGAGCATCAACAATACAATAGTCAAATAGTTTAGCAACTGAAGCTAGGCGTCTTTTGAGCGTAAAAGCACCTGTTCCACTACCAGCAAGATAGTCTTGTACGTTATCCAGTGCGTCATCAGAAGGAATTAAAAACAAATTGTCGTGTTGTGTCTTGTAAATTCCGTCTTCTGTATTAACCTGTTTTTTTAGAACTTCTAGGAGTGTTGGATTATCTGGCTCTACTGTATGCCCCAGGAAAGTCGTTAAGCTACTTTGAGGATCAGCATCAACAAGCAAAACAGTGTGTCCTTGAAAAGCTAGTAATCTTGCTACGAACAAGACTACTGTAGTTTTTCCCTGGCCCCCAGCCAAAGATATAGAGCTGACAGTGTGCATTTTGAAAAACCTGAACTTTGTCCATGCTGTAAAGTTGCAACACATTATACATAACACATTGACTTTCTGTGTAAATGCATAGTTAAAAAAATGTAAATTTGTTAAGTTGAATATTTATTTAATTTTAAAGTTGCACTTTTGAAAACTTGACTAAATGTAAAACTGTATTTTTGAAAACTTTCAAGCTTGTAAAGATGAAACATTTGAAGTAAAGTAAAGTCCATAACCCTTACTGTTACAGAGTTACTTCAAAGACGGGTATATATGAAATCCACTCGTAGACCACCCAAGCCACAACAACCTAAGCCTAACAATTTAGGTTCCAAACCAAAGCAGATCCTTGCTATAAATCAGTCAGAGGGACAGTCGCTAAATATAACTGATGAGCCAGTAGAGTTGACCCAAAATGTAAGTAACGTCGGCGATCGCTAATGATGACTTGCCACATCCACACTCGGCACAACATTCACAAAAAAGCCGTGGTGGAAACTCAAAATCCTCAGAACCCTGTCAGCACATGCAATCCCTGGATTGCAACTCGGAGATAGGGCGTGTGATAAGCTAATCGTCATTTAAATTGCAACATTTTTATGGTGATAAAAGCTGCAAACCCTCTCCCCTGCTCCCTGCCCCCTGCGCCCCTGCGCCCCTGCGATCTCAATGTGCAAATTAAATGCTTAACAGCTTATTCGAGTGCTACCACTGCAAGCAGGGGATAGTTAGCGAGTACACCGGGGAACCCGTAATGGGCGAGTACAAAGGACGACCAAAGAGTGATTTTCATAAAGGTAAAATGCCCCAACTGTGAGCAAACAGCGATTCGACTGCAAGCAAGGGAAGTGCTTTCGATTACGGCGATACCTTCACCTTGGGCAGAAAAGTAAAATATGCATCGACTGCTTTTTTTTATTCGTTATATGGAAAGATTTTAAAAAGTACTCATGGGGTATATATAGGGGCTATATATACCCCAACAATAGTTCAGGACTTTAGGGACATTTTAACCCCTATATAGGGTGTATATAGGTGATAAGTAGGGTATATTTGACTGGTTGATATTTTGTACCCCACTTAGCCCCCAAGGGGTTATGATAAACTCTTGAGTCTGGAGAAAAAAAGGCTCTTGAGCAGGGGAGCAAGAGAAAATTGTTTGCATTAACAATTATAGTTATCGGTGTAAGAAAAACTAATTATTCTGCTGAAGGTCAGAGTTCTCCATTTTGAACAGTAAATAGTAAACACTAAGAACTGTTTTAATTCTCTCCTCTGCTCCTCTGCCCCTCTGCTCCCCCAAATTACCTGAACAGATAATTTTCACAAATCAAAGTCTATTACCTTTGTATTTATGTCAAACATTCACACGTTACAAAGAATTTTTCCTGCTGGTTTCGATAACGGTTACGGAAGCCTCAAACTTTTAGTCGAAGGGTTTGAAGTAGTTCGTGTGCCGAGTTATATTTCCACAGTAGAAATGGAAGATGTACCTGGACGAGTAATTTTTAACGGTACTGCTTATACAGTTGGAGAGTCAGCTTACCGAACAGGGAATTATTTTGACCGCAACACAGACAATAATGAAAATAAAGTCAACAACGCATTGTTGACTTTATTGGGTGCATTGGCACATCTACCACACCGTAGGGCTTGGCACTTAAAATTAGTCGTCAGCTTACATGATGTCGGTCTGGCTGAAGAATTACAAAAAGTACTCAATGGAGAATATAAGCCTTTACTTGCTGGCAAGCAATCAGACGTGAAAGTAGAAGTGCTGAAAGTCGTACTAGAGGGAATGGGTGCATTGTTTGGGCATCCACTACCGAAAAAGCTAACCATTTTAGACTTTGGCAATGGTACGACTTTGTATTCTCGTTACAACCAAGGAAAACGAGAAGTTCACACTGCTTACCCCATCGGTGTAGAAGTTCTCATCGATGATATCTCCCAAAAAATGAAACATTTAAATGGCGGAAAAATCGGAGATCCATCCAAAATCCGATTTTGTTTGGAAATGGGGCATACCAGGTATAGCCGTGACATCGATATCAAAGATGTATACAGTACTTGTTTGAAAGATTGGTATGAAAAATACTTGAAGAAAGTGGTGAATCTGACACTTGATGCCAAGCACCAGGGGGATGAAATCTGGGCGATTGGTGGAGGTTGCCTTTTACCAGGGTTCAAGAAGCTGTTGGAGAAAAACGGCTTCAAAATCCTGGACAATCCGGTAGAAGCCAATGTCTCTGGGCTTTTAGAGATGGCAAAGACCATTAGCAGCAAAAATCTAACGGGCACATCTGGAAAGTGAAGTTATAACAATGGTAGATAAAAAAGACTTAGCACCGGAAAAAGTTCGCCTCAAAGATAATTACCGGGAGCGCATCTTTGCAGAATCGCAAAAACTAGATAAAAGTTACCTGGACACGATTTACTTTATAGTTGATTGCTATTTTGTTTTCATTAAGGCTGGGTTACCTGTACAACAAATAGCAAACACTCCGATTAATACTGAGTCAAACCAACTCACGTCTTGGACTCCAACTCCATTTGCACAGGAGAAAGAAGAAGATTCTGAACCGGAAACATTCAGCCTTGATTTTGATTTGTAACCGTCAAAGGAAGTTGGCAACACCTCCCGCCTGGTTAAAAGCTGCGATGACTCGGCTCATAAGTGAGTTGGTTTACCTGCACCATTACAATTAAAGATAACTGTTGATGCGTCAATCAATACTGTAAACTTCTTGGCATTTGTGGGGGAAAGGGGAAAGGGATGGAATTTCCCCTTTCCCTTTCCCCGATATCTTGGCATTTGTTACTTTTGCAAGATGTCTATTGTAGTCAAAAACTTGGCATCGCGTACATAAAGAATCAGAAAGGGTCTAGTCGTTTGGTTTTTAATGAATGCTTTAAGGGAATTGTAATTATAAATTCTGTACCTTTATTAGGAGAGGAAATACATTCTAATGTTCCCTGATGCTTTTGAGTAATTATTTGGTAACTAATAGATAAGCCTAAACCTGTGCCTTTTCCGACTGGTTTTGTCGTGAAAAAGGGGTCAAACAGTTGCTTTTGAATCTTTTCCGGGATACCAGAACCATTATCAGCAATAGAAATAATTACTAACTGTTGGTTAGCAATGAAACTAGTAAAAATGCAAATTTGGGGAATATTAGTAGTTTTTTCATGGACTATCGATTCTTCTAAAGCATCTATTGCATTTGCAAGAATATTCATAAACACCTGATTGAGTTGTCCGGGGTAACATTCTACCAATGGCAAATTGCTGTATTTCTTAATGAGTTTAATCGCTGGATAATTAACTGTAGCTTTGAGGCGATGCTCTAGGAGCATCAAGGTACTATCAATACCCTCGTGAATATTTACCGCCTTCATCTCTGCATGATCTAGGCGGGAAAAGTTACGTAAAGATCGTACAATCTCTGTAATTCTTTCAGCACCAATTCTCATAGAAGTTAGTAACTTTGGTAGGTCTTCTATTAAGAAATCAATATCTATGGCTTGTGCTTGCTTTTGGATTTGGGTTACTGGATTAGGATAGTATTGCTGATATAGTTGCAGCAGTTCAAGTAAATCTTGGGTGTACTGATTGGCAGGAGTTAAATTACCATAGATAAAATTGACGGGGTTATTGATTTCGTGAGCTACACCTGCCACTAACTGCCCCAAACTAGACATTTTTTCACTCTGCACCAGTTGAGATGCTAGCAGCTTTGCTTCTTGTTGTAATTGTGCTTGTGATTGTCGTAATCTTTCCTCTGCCTGTTTGCGTTTAGTAATATCGTGGAGAATAACGACATATTCTTGAAAATCTTGATGCGGTCGGTCGGAAATAGAAACTTCCAAAGTTCGCACACCAGCTTTGTGGAACAGGGTGTGTTCACTTCGCTTTGTCCATTGCTGTGGATAGTCAGGAAATTCAAACATCCATTTGCTGAGGTGATTTCCTAGCAACTCAAATGGTTTGATATCAAAGATAGATTCGGTTGCTGGGTTTGCCTGCCTGATACTACCCTGCTCATCCAAGACCAAAATACCATCCTGGGCAACAGTAAACAGATGTTCGGCAGCTTCTCGTGCCTCTGCAATGGCTACTACTTGAGGTAAGGTTGTCCAACAGGCTATAGCTACTCCTATAAATGCCACTGTCATCAGCAATACAACAAATAAATTTTCATCTGTAGCTTTTGTCGCCGTGTTCAAGTTAGCACCAAATAACCAGCCCGTTGCGACTGCACTGCATATTAAAATAATTAGGATGCTTACCTGGAGTATGACAGAATCCTTAATAATTACCGAAGAGCGGACGCGGTAATGCCGCCTCCACCAACTTAAATGAAAAGGCGAGAAGTTAACGTGGCGGATTAGCGCATCAATTCCGATAATTCCAATCGGAAATGCTAGACCAATCAGGAAATTTATCCAACCCCAGGCAATCCCCCCTACCAATAAAACCACAATTTCTAACAGCAGAATGCCCAAAGATATTCGAGGAAACAAAACTTCTGGACGATTGCGCCCCAACCAAAGCCCTAAATGCAATAACATAAAGGAGGCAAACCAACCGATATTTCCCACTGCGACAATTTGGGTTACATTTGCCCAAATTAGATAAAGGCAGCAAAGCACCAAAGTTAAGCTCAGAGCAGGCACAAACACGCCGCGACGCGACACAGCAGAAAAGACTGGTGAAATATGGTTATCTAAGGCAAGCTGATACAAAATTCTCGGGCAATTAGAAACTACTGTTGCAGAACCTAACAGAGAAGCAGACACCAATAGAAAGGTGATGTTAATTTGGGCCCAGTTTCCCCAAAAGGGTTTAGAAGCCGCCACAAGATTCAAAAAAGCATTATCATCCAGACCTGGCGCTGTTGCTAACCGCATCATCACCCAAGACCCGCCGATAAAAATAGGTGGCATCATCCAAGCAGCAATATCCAGAAAGCGCAGCGTTTGCTTGGGATGACGGCTATCTGCGACAAAGGAAGAAGCCGTTTCACAACTATAAGTAGCGTAGGAAACGAAAAAGAACCACTTTGCCCAATCCACGAAGCTCAAAGATGACCAACTGTTAGGAAAAAACCCAGGGCTAGCACTGGAGAAAGTTAACCAGCCAAGACCTTGTACACAAAAGGTAGTTAGTAGCCCAAAAGCTGGAATCGCAAAAAATAAATGCAAAATACTCAGCGCACGAGTACCACTAAACGCCACTACAAATGGCAGTAGCGTAAAGCCAATGTCCAAACATAATTTAGGACAGGCAATGCCTAGCGATTCTAAATTCACTCTAATTAAATCAGTGAGAACGAGAGTATTAACTGATAAGTAAGAAACCCAGTTAAGAAGGTATCCAATTGCAGCATAGCGAGCTAGTCCAGGGTAGCGTTTGAGCAGATGGCTGACATAGTTAGGCGTTCCTCCTGCCACATTAATAAAATGCATTCCTAAACGCTTGACCTGATAGTTAATCAGCATCCCGACAATGACAGCAGGTATCCAAACAAAAATAGCTTGTGAACCAAGAGCAGCATGAATTGCAGGAACTAATGCTACCCATGAAATATGAGCTGTCAAACCGAAGCCCCAGCTTTCAACAGTACTTAGACTTCTAGTTAAGTGAGGGTATGAAGATTGGCTTACAGGTGTATAGTCTTGTTTGAGCATGATCGGTAATGCGAAGCTTTTTGGTTAACCTTGTTAGCTAGAGTTCCCATATAATCACGCGAGTTAATAATAAATTTCGGTTTATCCTAAAATTTATTTGATAAATAACTTTTTAGGTTTAGCCTATCTCGGCTTTTCCAAATTTTCGCAAAAAAAGTCAACTTCGCCAATAGCATCGTCTGCTACTTATACTCCGGCTACTGGCGAATTACTTTATTCTTTACCTATTTTTGCTAAATCAAACTGTTCTGTAACAAGTTCTTCAACAAAATGATCAAGAAATTTGATGTAGTGATTTTGCATGATAATTGCATGTGCATAATCTCCCCTGACTGCAAGTTGATACTTTTTCACAAGATTATTAGAGGGTTTATTGAAAACAACTGTATTTGAATAAGGGTTGAGAAATGGATTGAAGTCTCTTAACTTCAGTTGTTTACACAAATGCTCTGCTTTGGCTACACAATCAGCTACTTCTAATCCAAAGTTAGAACGCCTTTTGGAGATTTCATGCCATAAACAAAGTGAAGTATGTCCGTTGCGGCTACCTCCAATAGTCATATCCTGAGCGCCGATATACTCGATATCAGATGTGAGAGCTTCAACCAAATGTTTTTTCGTAATAACAACGCCACAAGGGAAAGGGCTACCAATAAATTTATGTCCTGAGATTGACAGCGAACTGATAGGTCTGTTGAAATCAATCCAGTGCGAACGCAAGTAGGGAAGAAGCATTCCACCTAAAGCGCCATCAACATGAATATAGAATTGGCTGATCTTTTTCATCTCTAGAACATTGAGAATCTGCTCAATATCGTCTATTGCTCCTGTAAAAGTAGTACCCAGGTTAAGGCAAATAATCGCAGGCACATTAGGTACAAGTTGCTCATATAAATCACTATAATCCATTTCTTCGGAAGGTATTAGTACACCAATCTTGTGATATGGAATTCTAAAAAACCTAGCTGCTTTGCTTACAGAGTAATGTGAAGCAGCTGAGGCGTACAAAATAGCATTAGGATAGTTTTCTCTCCCTAAGAGTATTCCGTACAAGTTGCCTTCGGTTCCACTGGTAGTTACGTATCCCCACCAATCCTTAAGATGGTATAAAGTTGCAAAGAATTGCAACACTTCTTTTTCAAAATCTCGTGAATCAATTCGATAATGCGATTTAGTAAAGCAATCTCCCCCAAGGTTATTAATTGAGTATTTCAGAAAAGGTAATAAGAATGTATGATCGTGTTTTAAGTTGTAGGGATATCCTAAATGAAACTCAGATGCTTCATTAAGAATCTGCTGATATTCAGAAAGAAAGTCAACATCCATTTTTTTATTCCAAATATTGTTGTTAATTTAGAAGGCAGAAGGAACCCACTCTTAAAAGGGTGGGATTGAAACAAGGACGCTTTATACTTCGTGGCACTTTCCGCTCGGTATAATTCTTTCTTTTAAAGTGCGGCTCTATACCCACAACTAAAGTTTTATTAATACTTCTTTCCTTCTGCCGTCTGTCTTCGTACTTCCGCCTTTCTTTGTAATTCTTTTAAATGCGTTTAAATAATCTCAAGTAGGCGTAGAACCACCAAGTGCATTTCTGTAACTATTTGCTTTCTGTAGCACACTGATTTACTATCTTAAATTTGGTATTCACTTATACATTTAATTAGTGAGTAAATACCCTCTAAAACCATACCTTTCAATTTGCGTTTGGCGTTTCTTCAACAGTTAAAGAACGAATTAACTCTCGAATTACATCCGTTGCTGCTCGTCCTGTTATTGAGCAATATTTTTCTAACCTCTCTGCTTCGCTTGATGCAAGATTGATTGTCAAGCGTTTAATAGCCCATTTCTTATTCACTGATTTAATTAACTCTACTTGAAACTACTTATCTAATATCAATCATTCGATCTGTTATCACAATGATAAAACTAATGATATTATCCTCAAGAAGCTGTAAAGAAAATGCTGTTAACTTTGAAGCCGTAGTGAAGAGTTTAAATCCAGTTTAAATGATGAAGCTTAAGTAATTTAAAAGCAACAATTATGAATATAACATCAGCTAAAAGTTTTTATTTAATTAAGCATTCAGTGGAAATACATGGTAACTAGCAGCTTACCGACTGCATTGCTAGAAGCAATTCTGAACCAACCTGAGTTAAGTTCGGGAGAATAATACTTTGGTTAAGCCAAGCGCGATCGCTTAACTGCCTGCTGTAGGCACTCACCATCTTTTTTTAGGATGTCCATTTTGTTACCCCTGATTTTAATTATGCGGTTTTCTACACCCTACCCCTTCCACTCTTTTGATTACCATATAAGTTAAGCAACCTCTCGACTAGTGATCGAGGCAGGGCAGCCGCGTCTAAATTAGTCCTGGCCAAAATCAAGGTTAAAACCAACAAAAGAATCATAGGATTTTCAGATGGTTCAAGTCAACTTTAATATTTGGGGGAACGGTTCTGTCAATCGTTCTGGGCGTATTATTTCTGAGGCACCGACTTATGTCGTTATTCATGGTTATCAAAGCAGTGGTGGCAATGTAGGTAATAACTACAAAGCTGCTGATTGGATGGAAAACATAACCCAAACCATCCGAGAGCGTGAGTCTAATGCTAATATCATTCTCCTAGATTGGGAGGAAGGAGCTAGTTCGTTGTGGTATCCTACTTCCGCCACCAGAACAGGCGATGTTGGTAATCAATTGGCTAGCTACTTAATAAATAATGGTGTAGATCCCACTTACACCAACCTAATCGGACATAGTTTGGGAGCGCACATTGCTGGTACGGCAGGCTCTGCCTACCGTGAAGCTACTGGGCTTTCTCTTGCTCAAATAGTAGGACTCGACCCCGCAGGGCCTGAGTTTGAAGGCAAAGCTGCAAGCGAGCGCTTAGATGCAAGTGATGCTAATCGAGTTGTATCTTTGCATACTAGTGAATCTTTGGGTTATGATTCTCAATTGGCTACTTTAGATGTTTATGCCAACTGAAATGACTTATTCCAGCCTGGACAGTGGAATTTTGCTGGCAATCATGGTTATGCCCATATCCTCTATACAGAATTACTCCAAGGCAATAGTTTTACCCAGTCCGATAGCACTCTGTTAAATTTGAATACAGTAGTCAATGCTGGATTTACTGGGCAGGACGATGCCAACACTAAAAACAATAAGGTTATTGTTGCTCTGAATCTTTTGGGTACTGGTGACAACGATACCCAAGCGGGTGGTGCAGCTAATGATACTATCAGTGGCAATGCCGGAATTGACTACATTACAGGTGGTGATGGTGGCGATTCCATCTTTGGGGACAGTGGTAGCGATCTTCTTTATGGTGGACGTGGGAATGATTCTGTCTTTGGTGGCATTGGGAGCGATCGCTTGTTTGGGGATGAAGGTGGCGACGTACTTACAGGAGCAGATACAGCAGCAAGAGGTGTTGCTGAAATTGACCGCTTGACTGGCGGTAGTGGTAGCGATCAGTTTGTTTTAGGTACCACTTTCGGTGTTTTCTACAGCGATAATAATACTAGTACTTCCGGACTGGGCGATTACGCTATAATTGCTGATTTCTATGCCACCGAAGATACACTCCAATTGTCTGGCTCCTACTCTAGCTATAACTTGGGAGCAGCGCCAACTGACTTGGCTTATGGTACAGCTTTATTCCTGAATGAAACTAGTCCTGAACTAATTGCGATCATTCAAGGCTCTAGCAATCTCACCCTTAGTGCCAGCTATTTTCTTACGGTCTAAAATATAATCTCAAAAGTCCCCAATTCTGACTCCATCTCAGTCTTCAACGATCTATCCTGAATTAGTTCCACGATCTGCGCTAGCTTTGGGGTTTTTTCAAGCTCAATAAAGCGGCGTTCCCCCTTGGGGTCGTACATGGCTTCATATTTTAATAAGAAAATTAATTGGCTTGTATAATTTACTACTGTCTTCTTCGCTTGAATCTCAAGAATGTAAGATTGCCAACGGGGGGCGTAGCAAACATAGCATTGCTACACAACGTTTGCCTGCCTCAGTTTTTCGCCAAAGGTCAGTTTTAGGGATTTTAGCCGTGTTTGTCACACAACCTTACTTGTTGTTATCTATTGAAATTGCAACTGAATCACTTTGGTTGGCAAATTGCCACAGTGGTGTGGAGCTTGTCTTTCATTATCGGAGATTTAGTGAGCCTGAATTGGTATAGTCAAATCATTGAGGCACAATTACATAAACCTTAATTGGTTTATTTAACATCAATTTTTGGCATAGAGGTAAGGTACAGCGCATGGCTATTCTGCACAGTTCACCAACTGATATCTGGCTTCCATTACCTGTTGCTGCATGGCAGGATACTTATGAAACGCTGCATCTGTGGACTCAGATTGTTGGCAAAATCCGGTTAGCATTAACTCCAAAAATCAATCATTGGTGGCACTCAACTTTGTATGTCACGCCGCATGGACTCACAACCTCAACCATTCCCTACGGCACTCGTAATTTTCAAATCACCTTTAATTTTCTGATTCATCAACTTCTAATTGAGACAAGCGATGGCATGACAAGAACCATCGAACTGGCTCCTTGCTCCGTAGCTGACTTCTATCAGGCTGTAATCAATGCTTTAAAAGAAATCTTCATCGACGTGCGGATTTGGACAATGCCACAGGAAATCGCTGCTCCCATTCCCTTTGAGCAAGATGAAAAACCTTGCGGGGCTACAAAAAGGGCTAATGCTTTATTGAAAACAGTTTTTTGCTCATCAAAATTACTCGAACCTAACTTGTCTAACAACTCAAAATATATTGGAATAGACCTTTTATCCCAAACCACACTAATCATTAATAGGTTAATGCATCCCCAATTAGTCCGATCTATGACTACATAAACGACTTCAGTTAAAGGAAAATATATTTCTAGCCAGCTTTTAACTATGGGAAACCATATTTCTTCAACATTTATGTAGTTCAGAGATAAAAAACGTTGAATCTTTTTTCTTCTACTTTCAAACAATATTGGAATAGGTAAAGCTGTAGCCAATGCCTCAAGGCTTACAGTTTTAAGAGATTGTAATAAATTTATCAGGATTTTTAGTAATAAATATTCTGCACGTCCCAATTCTTGCTTGAGGTTTGTTTCGTAGAATTCTGGTAACATTATCATTAAATAGAGCTTATTGCGAATTAATGCTCTTTTTCTTTTACCACAAATTGCTATACTACTTGCCATATATCTATTTCAGGGTATTTTGTCTCCCCTCAAGACTTCAGAGCTATCAAAAGATGAAAAAGATTGGATAGAAGTTTCAGCCCCCGTGAGGGGATTTGGTTAGTGGAAACAACCGTATGATTCTTTAGACTTGTCGGGAAATAAAAGATGAGTGAGGCAATGTTGGTCTTGAATTGGGATTTTCTTAAGCAGCCATCAAGTAGAAGTTCCATAATCCTGCTGCGGTCAGCATCAAGTGATCATCAAACTTTTCAATCCGATTACGATAAATGACA
>NZ_JACJQM010000099.1:0-17817 GCF_014696655.1 Nostoc sp. FACHB-888
ACCAAAGCGTTCGCGGCAGTATTCCTCAAAAGTTCGGTGCGTGGAACGGTATAGCCGTCTGTCTCTCAACTCCATCAGCGCCTGACCCGCTTCTAAAAATGCACGTTCTACACGGCGTTCCAATTGCAAGCGTAAGCTTTGTTCTTGGTCGGTCAACTCTCTTACTTCAACAGCCGTAACCGTGATAGTTGCCGAGGCTGGGTTGTCTTGGATAGAAGTATTTTCGGGAGCAGAGTCAGTCGCTGGCTTTGGTTCACTAGATGCCACAGGGATAAGTTTCTTGCGTCTGGATGAGGGTTTGTTCATTATTCCACCTCCAGGACAAATTGGCTCGTAGCAATATTGAGTTGTGTCATCATGAAAATAGAGTTTTTATTTATACCCCATCCTTCAAATAGGCTGGGGTTTTTCGTTACTTTTTATATTTTGCACTTTTAAAGCACTACCAAATATGAAACATCTTCAAAAGAGAACCCGCTAAACCTGGAGTCGCCTCAATACCGTTCGGTTAAGACATCTCTTCCCTCTTAAAAGCAGAGGGGAAAGAAATTATACAATTATCTCCCCTACTCAAGAGCCTTCACCTCCTCTGCACCTCTACACCCCGGCCCTTCAGCTTGCCTTCTCTTTTCAGAGACACTACGCGAACACGAGTAAATTTCTTATCCGAACTGTATCATAACTACACCACAATTTCTTTCAACCTTACCTCAGAGGTTTAAAAGCGTTTGCTGCCGAGAATTTCTGTCAGTGATTCCAGCCAGACAAATAATCGTAAAATCTATCGGATTTGGAAATAATTTGCTGTATCGTCAGATATCCGTTCCTTGTAGCAGCTAAGTAATTCCTATGGATATGCGAGAACTCATTCAGAAAAGGTCTAAGCTAGTTCGCAAAAAAATAGATGTTACCCCATCCTCTACTGAATCAATTGCCCACGAAAAGGTTCAAGAAACAGAATCAGTGATTGAGTCCAGCCCATCTTACAAAATATCCGAATCTGACTCTATAAAAGAACACTATCGCCCCTTACGCTCTCTGGGTAACTCCGGTTGGCAACCGTCTGATGTCTGGCGCGAGTTGAGAGTTGATGATTTCTGTGGGTAAATTAAGCTCTGAGTGAATAAAAATTAATATATCAAGTTGATTGCTAGTTGTAATATATCTTCGTTACAACAGTGTAGACCCGAATCTGCATGAATCTAAAACTTGCGTGGACAGTAGGACTCTTAACAGTAGCGCTCGCTATCGGTGGACGCTTAACGCTTAGGCGGCTTGTCGCAGACATCGCCGTTAAAGGGGGTTAATCTACAAAAAAGCTAAACTTCAGCACTAATCATCAAACAGGCAGTTTAGGAGCACTGGCATCATAATCACCTCACTCGGACTACGGGCAGTCACCACCTACAGCGCCATTAGGGATACTCAATCTGATGGGGCTGTCTTAGGGTGGAGTTAGGTAGTGGGGAATAGATGCCTGGGGCAGTGTCAAGTTGCTATTAGCTTTGTTTAGAGGTATAAGTCTGTGCTGTGTAAGTGGCTGGTTGCAGCAAGTTCCATTACTACGTTAGCTCTCTTTTTTCATCCTCTTCTGTGGTGAAAATATTGAACTAAAATACATTTTTTTTAAAATAGTAAAAAGATGATTTTAATATTTCTTTTTGAGCTAATATGCTAATAGATATTTCGGAAACAGTAATTTTTGATAAGGTCAGTAATTAGATAAATGACTTATAACCAGCAGCACAAACAATTGCAGTATAAATCAAGATTAGGAGTTGAAGTTCTGCAAGATTACAATCTTACTGACCTTACAGAACAACAGAGGTTTGAATTAAAAAAATCTCTTTGGGAGCATGGTGTTATTGTAGTAAGACAACAAAATCTGACTGCATTACAGTTAAAAGAATTCACAAGACAAACCTTTGGGGAATTAATAATTGGTAGCTCTTCTGAAACATTAGATCCAGATATTAGTCCAGACTTGCAAAGCAAATATGTAAGTATTTTAGGAAATCCGAAAGGAGAAACCGAACCAGTAGAACAGTTTGCTTGGATATGGCATCAAGACAAAGATTCCATACCACGCATAGAACGACTTGATATGAATGCTTTGTACGTGGTAATGCTTTACGGAGTAGAAGTTCCTCCAGAAGGGTTAGATGGACAACCTCACACCACTGAATTTATCGATATGTTGGAAGCTTACAACAAGCTAGATAAAGAGCAGCAAAAACTACTAGAAAATATCTCGTTGTCTCATAAAGCACCTGTTTTTTCTAAAGAAGCTATTGATATTCCCAAAAAAGTACATCCAATCGTATCAACCCATAAAATTACCGGACAAAAGGGATTGTACGTGGGGTCGTATGGTGCAGTTCCGGTTGGTATGGAAAATGAACCAGAAAAAGGTAAACAATTCGTACAAGATTTATTTGAAACTGTTTTGACTCGTACACCTATTTACTCTCATGTTTGGCAAAAGGGTGACGTTTTATTCTGGGACAATTCTCAAGTAATGCACAGAGGATTACCATATGATGCAACAAAGTATAAACGTGTTGCGCTTCGTTTAGGAGTGGTGGATAATTTAGAAGCTGAATCTTGAGTTTTTAACTAATTTATAGTTTAATTTTCTTAAATATATCTATTTTAGAAGTTGCTAATAAAACTTCTTGAGCAAGATTGTAAAACTCAACAAAGGAATATTAAGTGAAACTTAGCACAGGGTTGTGGGGAGTTAAAAGTAGTGTATTATTTTGCCTATTAGTTTCCTCATCAGTTGTAGCACAAGTTGCTCCAGATAAAACGTTACCTGACAATTCTTTAATAACAAATCAGGCTAATAGTATTGTTATTGAAGGCGGCAGTGTTAATAATAGTAACCTGTTTCACAGCTTTCAAAAGTTTTCTGTTCCTACCGGTGGTACTGCTTTCTTCAACAATGATGTAGGTATTCAAAACATTATTGCTAGAGTTACAGGTGGTTCTATCTCTAATATTGATGGTTTAATTCGTACCAATGGTACAGCCAACCTGTTTTTGATTAATCGAAATGGGATTATTTTTGGTCAGAATGCTCGCTTAAATATTGGTGGCTCTTTTTTTGCAACTACTGCTAGTTCCATCAAATTTGCTGATGGTTTTGAATTTAGTGCTATGAACCCTCAAACAACGCTCCTACTGACAGTCAGCGTACCGATTGGCTTGCAATTTACCAGCAATTCAGGTGCTATTGAAGTCCAAGGAACAGGTAAAGGATTAGTTGCTCCAAGTAGAGGCAATGTACCAATCACCAGAAATCTTGATGCAACCCATCTAACAGTACAACCAACTAAAACTCTAGCTTTGATAGGAAGTAATATTACTTTGAAAGGTGGGACTATAACCGCTGAAGAAGGACGAATTGAACTAGGTAGCGTTAGTTCTGGTGTAATTAGCCTTAATCCAACCTCTCAAGGCTGGGCTTTGGGTTACGAAGGAGTTTCTTCTTTCAAAGATATTAATCTATCGCAACAGTCTTTAGTAGATACCAGTGGAAATAGAGGTGGTTCTATTGTCTTACAAGGCAAAGAAATTTCTTTGAGTGATGGGTCAGCTGCTTTAATTCAAAATCAAGGCGCACAATCTTGGGAAAGCATTAAAGTTAATGCTTTTGAGTCACTACATTTAAGTGGAACATCAGCTGATGGGAATTTTGTTACCCTCTTACGAACTGAATCTATAGGCTCTGGAAACGGAGGAAACATAGATGTTTCTACTAAGCATCTACTTATAGAAGGTGGAGCGCTTATAGGTAATAGAAATTATGGTATTGCAGAAGGGGGGAATGTCAACGTAAATTCTTCTAAGTCTATTGAATTACTTGGTTTTTCAACTTTTAATCCTTTTGCACCCAGTGAAATTGTAACTAGTAATCTAACTTCTGGAAAATCAGGGAATATTACGGTATCAACAGAACAACTTCTGGCTCAGGATGGAGGACAGATAACCTCTATATCACTTGGAAGCGGAGTTGCAGGAGATATAACTATAAATGCAAATTCTATACAATTACTTAATTCTACTGAATTAATTAATTCAGGAAATGATTATACTCCCAGCCTTTTGTCCTCTGTAGCTTTTAGCGGAGGAAACGCTGGAAATTTAATAATTAACGCATCCAAGTTCGTGGTAGGAGAACAAGCAACAGTTAATACTTCTACTATTGGTTCTGGTCTTCCTGGATTTGTTACCATCAATGCATCTGATATCGAGATAAATGGTGGTGATATCAGTTCTGCTGTTGTTTCAGAGCAGGATGACCAACAGCTAATTGCAGCGCCTTCAGAGCAAAATGGAACTTCTGGTCAGATAACAATTAATGCAGAAAGTTTAAAATTGACTCAAGGAATAATTAGCGTCAGGAACCAAGGAACAAGCGAAGCAGGGACACTCAGGGTTAACAGTAGGTTTATCTCTTTAAACAATAAAAGCTCCATCAACGCCTCCACAGCATCGGGCGAAGGGGGCGACATCTTCTTGACCTCCGGCTACCTACGCCTACGCGACAGCAGTATTACGGCGACAGCTGGTAACAACGGCAACGGCGGCAATATCCGCATAGCTACGAACATAATAACAGCCACCGACAACAACGCCATCACAGCGAACGCATTTCGTGGGCGTGGGGGCAATATCCGCATTGATACAAAAGGATTGTTTGTTTCCCCCGACACACAGATTACAGCGAGTTCTGAACGAGGTATTAACGGCACAGTGGAGATCAATGTTCAAGATAGAAATCCAAGCCAAACCAAAGTGCAACCAGAAGCGATCGCACAAACCCCAGAGGTAGTGCCAGTATGCCAAGGTGATTCTGGTGGAGTAGCGAGTACCTTTGTGAATACTGGTGCTGGGGGGCTAGCAACGAGTTCTGACAATCAGTTAGATAACAGTTCTACTTGGCAGAGAAATTCTAATCCTGTCCAGGCGATTGATGATTGGGAGCAATCAAAGCCATCAAATACTGAAGAACCCATAGAAATTGTAGAAGCCCAGGGTTGGATACTAAATGCTGATGGAGATGTAGTCTTAACCGCACAAGCCGATCCACCAAGCCCCTACGCTGAGGTATCTCCTTCTAGATGCCATAAGCTATCTTCTACGCCACCAGTATCTTCGATAACAGGAGCGGTACGGTTAAAATGATTAGTTTTTGGCGTTTATTCAAGTACTTGTTGTTATGCATTCTAGGATTATGCATAGCTATAGGACAGCCGTCTTTGATTCTGGCTCAGGAAGTAAGCAAACAAGCACAACAGCATCAAGCTGAAGTACTGAACCAGAGAGGGCAGAGACAACTGGATCTAGGTCAGGCAAGAGAAGCCTTAGAGTCTTGGCAACAAGCTACAAAACTTTTTGAACACCTAAAAGATAGAGAAGGAATCACCGGAACCTTAATTAATCAGAACGTCGCTCTACAAGCTTTAGGTTTACATTTTCGGGCCTGCAAGATAGTTGTCACAGCTTTGAAATTCGATGCTGAAATCTGTGCCACCTCGTCAGACCAGCCTGCTGATTCTACGAAAAGACTACTTGATGCAGAAATTGATAAGTTAAACTCAATACCTGTACACCTACTGGGATTACAAAATTTAGGAAATGTATTGCGACAATTAGGCAAGTTATCTGAATCAAAATTAGTTTTGAGAAAAACGTTATCAATTGCTCAACAGTTAGCTAATTTTGATAACAGTGCAATTTTATTATCACTCAATATTACTGGGAAATCTATATATCAACAGGCACGGGATAAATATAGTTGGATAGAAGAACCAGTTTTTCAACAAGAAACTGTTAATTTTATTCAAAAAGAGGGACTCGAATTACTCAGTAATTATCAGTCATTAATTAATACTCTAACTGTACCAGTATCAATCAAACTACAAGCTCAAATACACCGATTGAGCCTACTGCTAGACTTTGAAAGATGGTTAACAGCAGAATCAAATTTAGGTAATAGACAGTTAGCTATGATTCAAACTCAAATAAATCAACAGATTAAACCTTCAGTAGAGCTAATACTGAAAAATTCTTCCGCATTTTCTGATTTACCTGCTAGCCAATCTATTTATACCAAGCTAAACTTTGCTAATAGTCTCAATAAAATTCCAGACGAACGATTACATTCGGTAGCCGTTCAATATGCAGAATCAGCTTTGCAAACGGCTAAAAGCACTAATAAACAGAGGCTCATATCTTATGCTTTCGGCACACTGGGCAAACTAGAAAAACAACGAGAGCGTTCGCTCGATTATCTTGAACAAGCTATGGCTTTGGCTCAATCAATTCAGGCATGGGATATCGCATACCAGTGGCAGCACGAATTGGGTTTAGAGTACTACAAACAAGGGAAATATGACAAAGCCCTTGAAGCTTACAGTGCTGCAATTAATAACCTGACGCAAGTTCGTGATAATCTCTTAGCAAGCAACGCGGATTTACAGTTTTCATTCTATGAGAAAGTAGAGCCTGTTTATCGTGAGTATATGCGATTACTGCTCTCATCTCCCAACCCCAATCTAGAGTTAGTGATTCAAACAAATGAGCAACTGCAAATAGCAGAACTAGAGAATTTTTTGAAATGCGGTAAACTGGATGTTGTAGCTTTGAATAAGCTTCAGGGCTTGCCTATCACAACCGCAATAATTCATATTATTGATTTAGGCGACAGCATAGAAGTAATTGCCCAATCCTCTAATCACTCTCTTGTTCGTAACTCTGTTGACGCCAAGTTAATCAGAAGTCATGTTAATAATATATTAGATGCTGTGCAGTCTTCCAGATTTTTTTCTAGTACTAACAAGGAAATTATTTTATATTATCAAAAACTTTATGAGCTACTGATTAAACCTATTCAGGCATATTTACCTTCATCAGGGACACTTGTATTTGCTTTGGATAGATCATTTCAGAGTTTACCAATGGATTTACTTTATAACGGGAAAAACTATTTAATAGAAGAATACAGTATTGTAGAAACTTTCGGCTCTAAAATCCGATCACCTAAATCTTTATCTCAAAATAAATTCACAGCTTTAATCGCTGGACTCAGCAAAGAAAGCCCCAGCTTCAATGACAAGAACGCTCCAAAAGGGTTGAAAGCGCTACAAGAAGTGGCAGTAGAAGTAGCCCAAATTAAGAAAGAGACAGATTCCTCAACTGTACTGCTAAACGAAAACTTTACTAGTCTACAGTTCAAACAAGAACTTATTAAAAATGATTTTCCAATTGTTCACATCAGTACTCATGGACAATTTAGTTCTAACTCTGATAAAACTGTATTTTTAGCTTATGACAAAGTAATAAACGTATTAGAATTTGATAGTTTACTAAAACAAAAGACTCAATTTAATGAAAATATAATCGAATTATTAGTTTTAAGTGCTTGTCAGACAGCCAAAGGTAATAAGCGTTCAACCTTGGGAATGGCTGGAGTGGCAGCACAAGCAGGCGCACAGAGTGTAATCGCTAGCTTATGGCTGGTAGATGAGGATTCTACTGCCATACTTATGCAAGAATTCTACAAGGGTTTGAAAAATAGTTTGGCTAAAGCAGAGGCACTGCGTCAGGCAAAATTAAGTTTATTATCCAATCCTAAATACGTTCATCCTTACTTTTGGTCAGGCTTTGTGCTAGTTGGCGGATGGTTATAAAGTTCTACTATTTTTAAACCTTCTTGTACACGAGCTAGTTCATCTAAGTTATTAGTGTTTTTTGCCAATTGTGCTGCTTTGCTATATTCACGAAGTGCCTCCTTTGGTAACCATGCTTCTAAATACCGATCTGCTAATAATCGGTAGATAGTAGGGTTCTGACTTCCTGCTCTTACTCTTACTTTCAATGATTCAATCGTTTCATTTAAAAGATTTCTTGCCATAAACACAGCATCTAAATCCCATATCGCAGCTTCATCTGGAGGTAAGTTTAATTCTGTAATCTGCTTTACCCTTTCTGCGAAAGCATCTTGTTCTTCTTGTCTCAAAACACTAACTACTAACGTTTCAGAGGAACTAATGGGAGTATCGCCTACATTAGCAAGTACTGTAAATTTATAAGTATTAAAAAATTGCAATTCTTTTTCTTCTTTTGGATAGGGTAGTGCAGTAATAGTTTTATCTACTGTCTTCTCCCAGTAAAACTCATAACCGCTAACAACTACTGTGTAACTAGTAGCTTCAGGTACAGCATACCAAGAAATTACAGGTCTGGTACTCAACATTGAACTGCCATAGGGACTAATTAGCATTGGTACATTTGTTGGGCCTTTAATGCCGTCACATTCAGTTGGGTTCAATCCCGTACATAGTCTCACTCTGTCGTGCGGTAGCCTACATTTATCTTCAACATCGAAAATGCTACTTTGTTTAAAATCTAGAAATTCTCCGTTCAAGTAACATAAAGTATTAACTGTTCGTCCATTCATTGGAGTAATGCGATCTCCTGAGCACAATAAGCTATTTACTCGCCAACGAAGATCGCTCACGCTAGTAACTCGACCAATAACCTTACACCTACGTTTTGCTTCTGGCTTTACCTGACCCCACGCATTACTCCAACCTAGAAGAAGTATCGTTGATGCAACTACTAAAATTTGGGAGATGTAGACTTTTCTCGCAATTTTGTTCTTTTGTCTGTGTGTACTTAGCATCAAAAGTTTTATATAGCTATATGCAAGTTAATAGCATACAAGAATTAAAGAGATAAAAAAAGGTGTTTAGACTTGTAAATTTGAATAATATTTTGTTACTATTGAAACGCTATTAAATTCAAGAAGCTTAATCTTCAATTAAATTAGGAGCTTTTTGTCTAATTCTTTCTATTATTTCGGCTCGCCAGATGAAAACCTCTGGTTCTCTAGATTCAGTTAGCAGACAGGCTTCCCAGGAAAGCCAAGAGTTATCAAAATCACCTAAAATTCCCTGCACTTTTGCCAGCAAACAGTGGGTAGATGTTCTTTGGATATCTAACTCTTTTGCTTTCTCTAAATATCGCTTCGCCTCGCTATATTTCTTCTGCTCAAATTTTGCCCAACCTAAATTTTTATACAAAACTGCTTGCCATCTGGAATTTGTAGTTTTTTGTAGCCCTTCTTGGGCGAGAGAAATTGCTGTATTATAATCACCTTGTAGAATTTTTACTCTAGATAAATTATTGATAGCAATTATCGCTTGTCTATTAATTTTTATGGCTAACTGGTATTGTTGCTCCGCTAAATCATATTTCATTCGTTCATCGTAGTAAATTCCCAATCCATAATGCCCTTCCCAATTATCAGAGGTTAACTTAAAAGCCTTTTCATAACTATCTATTACACACCGAGAATTTTGTAATTGTTTACACACAATACCTAAATTATTATATGATTCTACATTTGTGTCATTATATTTAATTGCTAATTCATAGTATCTTTTAGCTAATTCTAGACTCTTCGTACTACGAAGTCCTTTTTCAAAATAAAATTTGGAAATTGTGTATCTGGCTTGAGGATTAATTTTTATAGCTGAGTCAAAAAACTCTTGTGCGGTCTGAAAATTATTTGCTGCCTCAGCCTTCTCCCCTTGAGACAGTAAATATTTAGCTCTTAGTGGTAATAATACTTTAAAAGTCACAAGGACTGTCAAAATCATAAATCCAATTACTGCGCTGACTCTGAACGTTTTAGACCTCGTTACTCTATAAATTTTACTTTGCTGAGGAAGTATCTTTAACCGTTGCAGGATAACTTCAGTAGTTGGTGGACGTTGCCCTGGCATGGAAGCCATCAACTCATCCAGAAAGTCAGCAAAGGGTTTATCAATCTGCGATGCTTTATTTCTCCAGATTAATCGTCCTGTATTTTTGTCTGTTGGCAAACGTGTCAATGAAGTACCAGTAACTAGACGAACAAAAGTCCGGCCTAAAGCAAAAAAATCTGATTGTGGGACTGCTTTACCATAAACTTGTTCTAGTGGAGTGTAAAAATAAGAAACTACAGTTGTAATTTCATAATTTCCTACTCTTGTATCAGTTCCTCCACTTGCACTAACTTTAGCTAAATACGTATCAGTTATTCGTCGTGCAGTTCCAAAATCAATTAACGCAAGTTCCCCTTTTGGTTGAAGAATTATGTTTGCAGGTTTAATATCTCTATGAAAAAATTCAGTATGGTGTACTACATCAAGTATCTCAACTAATTGACGTAGCCATTCTAATGCTTGAGCTTGGGAAATCGGTTCATTCTCTTTTATCCATTCTTCTAAGTTTTGTCCCTCAATTTTATCCATTACTAAGCAACTTAGTTCCAAAGGACTATTATTAGGCACAAAACTGAAAAAATCTTCAACATCACATTGAGGAATATTTGGATGTTGGATTAGCCGTAAAGCACCGAATTCCCGCTTAATTAACTCACGAAGCCTAGTCGAATTCCATTTGAGAACTTTCATGACTCTTCGCTCACGAACCGGATGCCATTTCGTACCAGCGTCATCCACCTCAAAAACTTCAAAGTAGCTTCGAGGGTCATAAGTAAGCTCTCTCAATGGCTTAAGTAGTCGAATACGGTTATTAATCAGCAACGGACTACCACAAGATAGACATATTTCAGTATTGTCAGGATTTTTACGTTGCTCACAAAGGGGGTTTATACAATAAAACGACATACTTGCCAAGTATAAATTTATGCTTTAGGCAGTTGGTAAAGAGTGTTTATGTCTTACTGCCTGAATACAGATACAAGTAACCATGACAATTTACGCTAATTACTCTCCCTTTACATTGCTTGAATTTTTGTGATTTGTAAAAAATTTTTTTGAACACAGGGATGCAATCTAAAAATTCCCTCCCTGGTTTGCCAAAAGGCAGGGAGTTTTCATACGAAAAAAGAAAAATACATAAGTCTTGATTTCTCGTTTTGTAGCATAGCTTTTTACCCCGCTTCCATTCCTCTTCCCGAAGTGGAGAGAGGCTTTGAAACCCAGTTTTAGTTTTTCTCTGGTTGTATGAAAATACCCTGCCTCTCGCTTTACCGAAAGGGGCGACAGCGTTAGTATCTCTATAATTGGGACATTTTTTCGAGAGCGAACGCCAAACAGACATGAGTACCTTCCTGTCCACAAAAAATGCAACAACAACGGGGACAAGTAGCTTTAGATCAGTATCACAATAATCCTTTTACTACTCTCAATGAAAAGCAAGTACTATGACTTTGTGGCTCTTATCTTTCCGTAGATGCCCTGAATTCGATCAAACCTGTATAACGGTTAACTTAGTACTTTTTTGAAAAAATTAACCATAAATAGTAAGATCAGGTATGATTGATTGCAATCTAACATACTCTAAAAACTAAGCCTCGTTCGCGGAGAGCCTCTTCACGAGCATTCACTGTAGCAGAGGTACTTGCATAGCTATGGATTTTACTATTGAATCGGAACTTCAATCTCCTTTTTCTTCCTCTGTCACTTTTGGAGAGCAGGAACTTTCACTTTCATCTGATCAATCATCATCTCAAGGCGTATTTCCAATAACAGAGACTTTTAGGCTAGCGTTGGTCGTAGTAAATGACTTAGTTTTTGCCAAAAGAGGCAAGTACTTATCTAAAACTGAAATGCTCGTTATCACAGGGGCATTGAATGATCGAGAGTACGAGGAGATAGCAAGCCACTCAACTTACAGCTTAAACTACATACAGCGCACAGTAGCACCCCGTTTATGGGACATACTTTCAGAAACTATAGGGGATGGCGAACGAGTGGGTAAAAAGAAGCTTTGGTATTTTTTAGAGCAAGTTAACAAAAAGTATCATATTCAATCCGCCTCAGACGAAAAACAAAGGCTTCCTGTCGATGATTTAACACCAATTATTAGAGGTAAACTCCCCGACATATCTAGCTTTTATGGGCGAATACAGGAACTAAACTCACTAAAAGAATTGATAAGTAACGAGCGTTGCATATCCTTAATAGGAATTGCGGGTATCGGTAAAAGCGCATTGGTTGCAAAATTGATAAAAGAAGTTAGTGCAAGGAAACAATCAACATTTGATAGCTTAATCTGGAAAACAATTATTCATGCACCATTACTTCAAGATTTAGTAGCCGAACTCTTAGAACTAACTCAACCTTGCCAGCCTGATTTAGGTTTACCTGAATATACCCAGGAAATGATTTCAGTATTGATTAAACGCTTACAATCACGCCGTTGTCTGATAGTACTAGATGGTTTTGATTCTTTATTTCAGAAAAATAACTTTCAGCAAAGACTTGAATATGGAGTATTTTTTCACCGATTAATAGAAGAAGAACATGAAAGCTGCATACTCTTAACTGGTCGAACTTGGCCTGATGAACTTGATAATGTTATAACAGCAAAACAACCTTTTCATTTCTTAAAAATCCAAGGTTTAGACCTAGATGCCGCAATGCAGCTTTTATCTAGCAAAGGATTGACGGATAAAGAAAAGTGTAACCAATTAATTCAAACGTATCGCGGAAATCCTTCAGAACTCGAAGCAGTAGCTAATCGAATTAACCACTTCTTTGGTGGTAATACAAAAATGTTTTTTGAGAATCCAACTACGCTTGTTAGTAGTAATTTTGAGGTAATCCTTAATCAACTGTTTGGAGAATCATTAAGCAGTACTCAACGAGAAATTTTAATTTATATAGCAGAAGAAATAGTCGGAAATCAACAATCCATTAGTTTTACTAAACTATTGTCTGGTATTAAACAGAAAAATCCAGAATGTGTATCAACTTTAGAGTTAATCAAAGCGTTAGAAAAACTTGAAAATCAGTCATTAATTGAAAGTATCAAAGACCCAGTTACTAAAGAAATCAGTTTTACTCTCCAACCAATTATTAAAAAATACATCAAGACAGATCCACAAGGGTTAGTGCATACATCTGATGGTTCACCATTAGCGTTCGCATCTTAACACAGAGAGGTATGTATGATTTCAGGAAAGCTAGAAGTAACAATCAAAATCAATGAACTACCTGAAGCAAAAACGATAGATAACAACTGGCAACAGTTCACCATTGACTGTGATGGACGACGCATCATTAGCATCACAGTCAAGCCTAACATTTGGAAGGAACTGACCGATGCTGCCAGTAATTACCCTCTGTGGGTAGCAGCAATCGCTGGTAAACTCGGTCAGCAAACAGAACATGGGTTCATATTAGAGAAACCCAGCATACAAGTTTTCGAGCGCAAGCCCAAGGCAGAAACGACCTCTGCGGTAGGTCTGCTTCTTGAAAAAGTGATTACCCAATCAGGGTAAGCTAGAACGAAGAATAGTAAATATGGAGGAGTCAGACAAAGAAAAATCAGAATCTCGTTAGATACCGAAAGACCACAAGTTATGTAAAATCAAGCTAATTGAAAGGAGGTATGGAGATGAAGATACAACAGTACGAAAATTTAACGCATAAAGCGCCACTAAGGAGTAGCGCTTTGTGCGGGTCTTAAATTCCATATAACCTCAGAGCGGGGTTATCTCACGAAAACCGAACCAGTGGTACTTAAAGTTTGACCGCTTTTACCCACTGACTGGTTAGACGAGATTGAATCCGCTGCTTCTCGTATTATACGAGAAGCTGCACGAAACTCACCAGTTTCGTGTGGCAATTTTTGTTGTTGAAATTCATAAGTTTCTGTAAAGTTAAGTTTGATTAAGAAATATCCCGAATTTCGTAGCAAAAAGCAGTAGCAGCGCGAATAACAGTTACCAGTTATCAGTTGGAATTTACAGTCCTTGATAACTGTTGACTGATAACTGATACAACCCCCTCTGAAGCTTGTCAACCAAGTTATCAGGGAAAAATATCGTGAAAAATGAGTTATGCCCAATACACCTTGGTGTCGGGATTAAGGTGACATCAAAATTTTTTTCAAACCCCTCTCCTTGTGATAATTACAGGAGAGAAATATGCTGACACTAGATAGAGAAGAAACCAAATCAGCACTTGATTACGATGATCTTAACAGCAGTATCAAAGACACCTTCGCTACCATAGACCAATTTGGGTTGCAAGCAGTAGAACTCTGCCGCCTCATGCATGACGAGCGGATGTACAAAATCGCTGGGTACAAAAACTTTGAACAATATTGCCAAGGCGAATTGCATGTATATGGTGGCTATCGGCGTATAAATCAACTCTTAGGGGCATCAAAAGTTATTGTTGCCGCAGGAGAGTTGGGGTCACAGATTAAAAATGAGCGCCAAGCCCGTCCTCTTTTGAGGTTAGCCAAAGAACCAGAAAAACTTATTGCTGCGATAAAACTGGCTTTATCATCAAACCCAAACCCTAGCGAATCAGATTTCGCAGTTGCCGCAAATACAATTGCTCCAATGCCAAAAGGAAAAAATAAATTCCATCAGGAACCATTGGTTCCGAAAAATGCCATCACAATTTCATCACCAGAACATCCCCGTTATGGGGAATCCGGAGTGATTGGTGCAGACGCACCGAATAATTCGCAGCAGATTGTGACTTTCGCTGATGGTGAAAGGCTGTTGGTAAACAACACTGATTTGGATGACGCAATTGTGTCCGAATCGACTGAGCGTACATATCCTAAAGTTTATGCCGAAGCGATTGCGGCACTCAAAGAGCAACATAAGCAAGAGTTAGAGCGCTTACAGCAGGAATTGAGGATTGGACTACAGTCAGAAGCCACTGCTAGAGCCGAAGCCCAAGTAAGTGAGCAAATCCAATCTCTGCAAAACCTGTACAGGCAACAGAAGGAGGAAAATATCCAGTTGCAGCAGCGCTTAGACGAGATGGAATCGCTACGGCACCTGGAAACTGAGAACCAGCAGCTAAAAGAGCGCATTCGGGATTTGGAAAATGCTCAAGAACTGAAGACTGGACAAGATTGGGAGAATACTTACACTAAACTTCAAGCTAAAGCGCTAAACAAGAAGGTTCAGGAACCATTGGAGAAGACAATTGATTTGAGAACTCTGGCAGCCGAACCGCCCAAAGAAAATGCGACTGAATGTCTGCGCCTCATGGGTATGGCATTGAAAAACCTAAGCGTTGCCATGAACAATACCCAAGCTCTTGAGGCTGCGGCGATAATTTTGGGTACTAGTCCCATACAGTCAGCCATCGAAACAAGGATGGAGCAATTACAGATGCTACCTGTGGCTATTAGGGAAATTAGGCAAGTACTTGCACGTATTGAGTTTACATGGCTTGACTTTTGGGCTGTGGCTGAAAAATACGAGGTGATAAAACCTGACTACTGGGCTGAACTTACCACCTGCGAGACTGATTTAATCACACAAGCCCAAAAAAACAGTGAACAGTTAACAGTAAACAGTGATAACTGATAACTGATAAGCTAATCGTCATTCATTTTTCCAGACTGACTCGCTCGTGGTAAGCGGCTCTAGCCCTGGGTCTATGCAACTTAAATGCTCATTAGCTTAACTGATAACTGATGATTGATGACTGATAACCGAACAATTCGCAATCTTGCTAACGCCCCGCTTTGCTAACGCAATTAAAGACAAGAAATCACTTAATTGTTGAATTGTTAATTAACGGGTTTGGGAGCTAACTCTGATTTAGAGAATCAGTGAACTTAATTCAGGGGTGGGTTCAGAGCTAACTCTGAATTCAACTGCGAATTGCGAATTGTCAATTGCGAATTGCCTTGACTGCGGCATAGGTGCTGCAAGTCGCTCACAAAGTCATGGAAAAATTTAGGAAAAGTGAATACAACAACTTCTATTGCACTTAACGGTGGCAACAAAGAGTTCTTTGAGCCTAAACCTGATTGCAAGGTATCAGTTGACCAGAGGGAACACCCGATTGAATACCCAAACAATCTCACGCTTGCCGAGTACCATGAGTTGCTAACTGGTAGCGCCATTCATCCAGCACTAATTGAGCGCAACTTCTTCCACATCGAGGGAGAAACAATTTATGACTACCTGTTTATCTCCAACAAAATCCCTCGAAAAAATGCAGGTCGAGTCACGGATGCATACATAAGGCAATATCAGCATCTATTGCTGGGGGGGACATGGATTCAATCCCTTGACCCCTTCAACAATTGGCAAGCAATGGAGTGGGGGCGGATTAAGCCGAACTTCCCCCGTATTGATTGGGAAAAAGGCAAACCCGTCAAATACGAGTCACCACCCAAAACCCCCAACCGCGTTACCTACTTTGATGTCGCTAACCCCATCTGGGACAAAGTTGCAAAACGCTATTTAATTAAGCGCTATCATTCACTTTTGGCGCTGCGCTTACTGGATCAACTCAATCCGCTAATATTTTGGGAGTGGGTAAAGCAGCACCCAGAGATTCCCATTATTTTATGCGAAGGGGAAAAAAAGGCAGCTTGCTTGCTCTCTTTGGGGTTTGTAGCGATCGCACTGCCGGGAATTTGGAACGGGCGCGTGGGCAAACAAGATTTTGATGAACGGTTGCATCCTGACTTAGTACCAATGGCTCAGGCGGGGCGCAAGTTCATAATTCTTTTTGACTACGAAACCTCTTCTAAAACCAGGTGGTCGGTTTTTCAAGCCACTGTTCGGACTGCAAAAGCAATCTTAGCTGCTGGTTCTGAATGTGAAGTTGCATTACTGCCGGGGCCAGAAAAAGGCGTTGATGATTTCGTGGTTGGTCGCGGTGAAGATGCTAACGCTCTACTGACCGCAATCATCGATGATGCTAAATCACTTGCTGATTACAAGCGCTCGTATCGGGCTAAGAAATGGGGACTTAGCAAATACAAACCAGATGTCACTATTAATATCAAGTATCTCTCTGAGGCTTTGTGCATTCCTGAACTTGAAGAAAAATGCTTGAGAGTGCCTGAGCTTTATGAGCTTGAAAAGGAACAACTTTTCACGCCATCTATAAAAGGACATCCTCCAAACAAGAAGTCTACCGATTCTGGCGGAGTTGATTCAGACAAATCGAAGAAATCCCCTACCTTCAATTTCCCAAAATCAGGGCTAGTCGTACTCTGGAGCGACATGGGTACAGGCAAAACTGAACTTATGCGCTGGTGGCGTGACCAAAATCCTGATGCGCGGTTCCTCAACAATGGACATCGGGTTAACTTGTTGAAAAATCTTGCTGAACGTTTGCGGACGGCGATGTACTCCGACTTGGGTTACACAGGTTTAGCCCAGGCTCAAGCCCTTAGTATTACTATTGACAGCTTGCATAAGCTGAATACTCAATCTCTCACCTACGGCTGCATATTTATTGATGAAGCCTGCCAATACCTCACCCACTTACTACACAGTAATACTTGCAAACAACATCGCGCCGCCATTTTGGAGGTACTTGAATATATAGTATACAATGCGCCACTGGTCGTCATCGCTGATGCACACATGGATGATTTAACGGTAAACTTCTTTCTTGCAATGCGACCCAAAGGTGAAGTACCTTACATCATTAAAAACGAATGGCGAAACGGTTCACGCACAATTTATTGGTATGAGGGGGATAACTCAAGCGCCCTAGTCGCCCAAATCTCGGCAGCGCTGATGCTTGGAGAAAAAGTTATGGTTGCCAGTGACAGTAAGCGTTTTATCAAAAAACTCGACAAATCCTTTACTATCAACTACGAAGAATCTAACTCCGAAAAATCACATACACAAAAAAAATGGCGTATCTGGTCGGTTCATTCCGATAATTCTGGCAGTGATGAGAATGTCGCTTTCATCAAAGATATCACCAACGCCGTCAAAAACTTTGATGCCTTGTTCACCTCTCCCAGTCTCGGTACTGGTGTCGATATTTCCCAGTATCATTTTGA